>NZ_JAPPTM010000099.1:0-309 GCF_027587105.1 Vibrio sp. RW | reverse complement strand
AGCGGCGGGTGCGCCAGGCGTTGAAATCACAGAAGATGCGAACGACGACGGCCTGATCAGCGCGGCAGAGCTGGATGGTCAAGTGAACGTGACCATCTCTCTCACCGACACAGGTGCGGTTGAAGGCGATACCTTGACGGTGAACGGCGAGACCATCACGTTAACAGCAGCTCACATCACAGCAGACGAAGTGTTGACGGCGGTAGATGCGCCAGCAGAAGGCGCGACGTTAACAGTCGAAGCGACCATTACCGATGCAGCGGGTAACGAGTCAGAGAAAGGTTCTGACAGTGCGAAACTGGATACCAC
>NZ_JAPPTM010000098.1:0-335 GCF_027587105.1 Vibrio sp. RW | reverse complement strand
TTTGCAAAGGGCAGAAAAGCATTTATGGTCTAAAAGCCTTGTTCTACGTTCTAGCTATTCACCTGTTCGTTTTCTAATCTCACGAACTTTCCGGTGGCACTATGTCGGAAGTGTTTGCGGTGAGTGAGTCACTTACTGGCTCTAACATTGTTGCTTATTCGTTGGTGCGTTTTCTTTGTCTTGGCGGCTGAGGTGTTTGTAAATAGCTTGGTCGCACTTGATTGTCAGGTTGGTCGAACGAATCCTTTGTCAGTTAAATCGCTTTAAACCGTGGCCATTTGTCGTATGTCGCTTCTTAGCCAAGTGCGTTTTGTTGGTTGTATTTAAATTCTGAA
>NZ_JAPPTM010000097.1:0-364 GCF_027587105.1 Vibrio sp. RW | reverse complement strand
CGTCGAGCGGCGGACGGGTGAGTAATGCCTAGGAAATTGCCTTGATGTGGGGGATAACCATTGGAAACGATGGCTAATACCGCATGATGCCTACGGGCCAAAGAGGGGGACCTTCGGGCCTCTCGCGTCAAGATATGCCTAGGTGGGATTAGCTAGTTGGTGAGGTAATGGCTCACCAAGGCGACGATCCCTAGCTGGTCTGAGAGGATGATCAGCCACACTGGAACTGAGACACGGTCCAGACTCCTACGGGAGGCAGCAGTGGGGAATATTGCACAATGGGCGCAAGCCTGATGCAGCCATGCCGCGTGTATGAAGAAGGCCTTCGGGTTGTAAAGTACTTTCAGTTGTGAGGAAGGGGGTA
>NZ_JAPPTM010000096.1:0-376 GCF_027587105.1 Vibrio sp. RW | reverse complement strand
GTTCTAGCTATTCACCTGTTCGTTTTCCAATCTCACGAACTTTCCGGTGGCACTATGTTGGAAGCGTTTGCGGCGGGTGAGTCACTTACTGGTTCTAACATTATTGCTAGTTCTTTGGTGCGTTTTCTTTTTCTTGGCAGCTAATTTGTTAACAAATGGCTTGGTCACATTTGGTTGTCAGGTTGGTCGAACGAATCCTTTGCCAGTTAAAGCGCTTCAAACCGTGGTCATTTTTCTTATGTCGCTTCTTAGCCAAGTTTGTTTTGTTGGTTGGGTTTGAATTCTGAGCTGTAGGTTTTACTTTTGTGTTCAAAGCCAGTAGTTTTATAGCTAATTCAGCACCTTGGCGCTAAACCTCTAGTTTTATCGCGGTGGT
>NZ_JAPPTM010000095.1:0-396 GCF_027587105.1 Vibrio sp. RW | reverse complement strand
AAAGAGACGATATTGGGTCTGTAGCTCAGCTGGTTAGAGCGCTCGCCTGATAAGCGGGAGGTCGGTGGTTCAAGTCCACTCAGACCCACCAATATCGACCGAGATGGGGCTATAGCTCAGCTGGGAGAGCGCCTGCCTTGCACGCAGGAGGTCTGCGGTTCGATCCCGCATAGCTCCACCATCTTTAAGGGTTTTTCCCTAAGAATCTTTAAAAATGGTTCCCTTCTTTTAATAGAAGTTGAATCAAGCTCTTTAACAATTTGGAAAGCTGACTGATTAACTGACTTACGAGTCATGTTAATCAAATTTAAAAGTTCTCAATGTTTATCTTTCATTAGATAAACACAACAAACACATTCAAGTGTCTTGTATTCGATTCAAACTTGTTTGAATCAC
>NZ_JAPPTM010000094.1:0-401 GCF_027587105.1 Vibrio sp. RW | reverse complement strand
CCATCGCTGATAATAACAGTAACAGTTTGGCCATCTTCAACATCGCTAACTGTTCCGCGCACAACAATGGCTGCACTTTCGCCGTTACCGTTAATAACGCCATCGGCTGTTTTATCAATGCTTGTGGTAATGGCGGCAGTGTTATCAAGCTCAACGCTATCTTGCGCACTTACAGGGTTACCAGCTAAATCAGACGCTGTAGCAGTGGCGGTTAATGTGCCGTCGTTTAAGTTGCTTGCATCAATAGGAGTTGTTACATATTCGCTATTTTGTACAATGGCTTGCACCTCAACCGGTGGGTTAACACCATCGCTAATAGTAACCGTAACTGTTTGACCATCTTCAACATCGCTAACTATTCCGCGTACAACAATGGCTGCACTTTCGCCGTTACCGTTAAT
>NZ_JAPPTM010000093.1:0-409 GCF_027587105.1 Vibrio sp. RW | reverse complement strand
GGAGCAGAAAAGCGTTTGTTGTCTAAAAGCCTTGTTCTACGCTCTAGCTATTCACCTGTTCGTTTTTCAATCTCATGAACTTTCCGGTGGCACTATATTGGAAGCGTTTGCGGCGAGTGAGTCACTTACTGGTTCTAACATTATTGCTAGTTCTTTGATGCGTTTTCTTTGTTTTGGCAGCTAATTTGCTAACAAATGGCTTGGTCATATTTGGTTGTCAGGTTGGTCGAACGAATCCTTTGTCAGTTAAAGCACTTCAAACCGTGGTGATTTGTGGTATGTCGCTTCTTACCCAAGTGCGTTTTGTCGGTTGCATTTAAATTCTTAGCTGCTCGTTTTACTTTTGTGTTCAAAGCCAGTAGTTTCATAGTTAATTCAGCACCTTGGCGCTAAACCTCTAGTTTCATCG
>NZ_JAPPTM010000092.1:0-414 GCF_027587105.1 Vibrio sp. RW | reverse complement strand
CAGTATGCGTTGATTTGTGTGTTTAAGGTGCTGTGCGGTGACTTCGTATTACGTTGCTCACTACTTAGCTTAGCGTTAGTTTGCAAAGGGCAGAAAAGCGTTTGTGGTCTAAAAGCTTTGTTCTGCGTTCTAGCTATTCACCTGTTCGTTTTCCAATTTCACGAACTTTCCGGTGGCACTATGTTGGAAGCGTTTGCGGTGAGTTAGTCACTTACTGGCTCTAACATTGTTACTAGTTCTTTGATGCGTTTTCTTTGTCTTGGCGGCTCATTCGCTAACAAATAGCTTAGTCACATTTGGTTGTCAGGTTAGTCGAACGAATCCTTTGCCAGTTAAAGCGCTTTAAACCGTGGCCATTTGTCGTATGTCGCTTCTTAGCCAAGTGCGTTTTGTTGGTTGTATTTAAATTCTGAG
>NZ_JAPPTM010000091.1:0-434 GCF_027587105.1 Vibrio sp. RW | reverse complement strand
ATTTTCACGTTTTAAAAGTGAAGACAAAAAGTTCGACTTTGTCTACTAAGTAGACAAGTCACCATAGAGTTCTAAGTTTTCTTAGTATTTTATGTTGACTTTCAAAGTGGAAAGCGTATTATACGCGTCCTGCTTAAGTGCTAAGGCACTGAAAGCGTTCTCTTTTTAGAGAACACGCTCTTTAACAATTTAAACCTATCAATCTGTGTGGGCACTCGTTGATGAATATCAAAACGTTATTACTTAGGTAATGACAGTTACTTCGGTAACAACATTGATTTCAATGAACTGAGTGACCAATACGTTTAACTACTTGTAGTTATTCGGCACAGTCAATTCATTACCATTCTGTTGGAATGGTAATAGCTTTAGAATTACATGTTTACCTCGGTAAATATTAGTTTTGAAGTCAGTATTCGTTGAGTCACAAAATC
>NZ_JAPPTM010000090.1:0-444 GCF_027587105.1 Vibrio sp. RW | reverse complement strand
ATGCGCTGGCATCAATCGGATCAGTAACGTATTCGCCGTTTTGCACAAGCGCCGTGGTTTCAACTTGGTTTGTGCCATCACTGATGATCACCGTTACGGTTTGACCGTCTTCCACATCGCTCACCGTGCCACGAACGACCATGGCGGCGCTTTCACCGTTGCCATTAATCACGCCGTCGGCGGTTTTATCAATGCTGGTTGTGATCGCCGCGGTGTTATCAAGTTCGACTGAATCTTGTGCTGAAATCGGGTTGCCTGCCACATCGGATACGCTGGCGGTAGCGGTGAGTGTGCCGTCGTTTAATGCGCTTGCATCAATCGGATCAGTAACATACTCGCCGTTTTGTACAAGTGCCGTGGTTTCAACTTGGTTTGTGCCATCACTGATGATCACCGTCACAGTTTGACCGTCTTCCACATCGCTAACCGTGCCACGCACAACCG
>NZ_JAPPTM010000009.1:0-198625 GCF_027587105.1 Vibrio sp. RW | reverse complement strand
ATCTGCCGGCACTGCCTTCGATGGTTCGAATCCGTCTCCCTCCACCATATTCTTCTTATCTCTTTCGAGAGTTAAGAGAACAACCTGATTGATGGGCTTATGGGAAAACATCAATTTAGGCTTACTTTGTGAAGAGTAAGACACACCCTGGAGGGGTTCCCGAGTGGCCAAAGGGAGCAGACTGTAAATCTGCCGGCACTGCCTTCGATGGTTCGAATCCGTCTCCCTCCACCATATTCTTCCTTAATTGGAAAATCGAAAAGCCAACTCGTTGAGTTGGCTTTTTTCGTTTCTAAGTTCAACACTTCGGGCACCTACCCGCAGCTCTCACTGCAAGACTGTAATCTCTCGGAAATCATTTCCCATACTTCCCAGTGACGTCCACAAGCTAAAGAAGAGGCGCAACCTAAGCCATTGGTAGAAATAAGCTACTCATACTCTTCAACTATTTGTTGTTTCTGATGCAATGATATTTCAGGTTCTACTATCGGTTCGAAAACTCAGTCATCACGATTAACACCTCTATCTTGGTTAGATACCCCGATTGAATATCTAAATAGGATGAGTAACTTGGTTCAGCCTAATTCACTGTTAGCACAAAGTATCACTCTAAATAATTGTCGTGATGATACTGTTTTTCTACAAATGAGGAGAATCCAGAGAGCCGCATTATCGTAATGCCCTAGAAAAACTCTCTTCTGAAAACTTACAATTCTATACAACCAGACACAAAAAAGCCCCTACAGATTTCTCCGTAGGGGCTTTCAATAATCAAAGTAATGTCTAGCTAACTCATTTTTAGTTAACTATCGAGATTAACCTTGAATACCAACAATTAGCCAAGGCGCATTGTTAGTGGTTAGATCGCGCTCTAAGTGCCAGATATCAGTGATATCTTCTTCGATGCCATCCGCTGTATCGCGGTAACGACCACTAAACTGTAGGCTTAGTTGTGCTTTGCTACCGTCGTGGTCAGCTCGAACGATTTCAGCATCAACGTACATTACATCTGTGTGCTGATCACCGTCTAGCTTATTACGCTCAGCTTTTAGGTCTTCAAACAGGTTTGGAGACACGTACTCTTCAATCGTGTTTAGCTCGTTGTGGTTCCATGCACCTTGCAGTGTACGGTAGTGTTCACGAGAGCCATTGATGAAGGCCGCTTGATCAAAGCCCGGTGGGTAGTTATGTGGTACATCGCTTTGTGCACCAAAACCGAAGCCACCAGCAGTGCCTTGTGATTGAGGTTGTGCTTGCTCGAAGTTATGAACATTTGGCTGTTGCTTTGATTGCTCAAACTTGTTCTGATTCATACCGCCGAATGCAGGCTGTTGACCACGTGCATTCTGCTGATTCATTGAGCCCTGCTTCGCACCCAGCATTCCGCGTAGGAACTTAAACGCTAGGAAAGCAATCAGACCCATGATCAGAATATCCATAAACTGGACACCTTCAAAGGCGCCACCAAAGAATGCCGCTAAAAGACCACCAGCAAGTAAACCACCTAGCAGACCGCCCATAAGGCCTTTCTTGCTAGAGTTAGCTGCTGCTTTCTTACCGGTTTGATCTTGTCGGATCGAATTCGTGTTTTGTTGTTTTGGTGCTGGAGCCGTTTTAAAGCTTTTGCCAAATGACTTACCACCACCAAACTTTTTCGCTTCTGCGATTGGCGTCACCGCGACTGTTACCAACAGGATCGCGACTAGTGAGAAAAATCGTTTCATTATTATCCTTTATAGGTTTTTTATCTTTCGACCCTTTCATCATACTCGTTAACAAAGAACAATGAAATATTCACGGCATTTACACATGTATCATAATATTGCGGCTATTAATTGGTTGCTTAATTAGCGAAAAGATTGACGACTATCGAGGGCATCATTAAAATATTGAACGATGTTCATTTACTAGAAACGAATCATGGCACGAAGAAACGATCATACTCGAGAGCAATTAGTTCAGCTGACCTTAAAGACAGTGACAAACTTTTTAGATCAGCACTCTTATCACGAGTTAAGTCTACGTAAAATTGCCAATATGATTGGTTACGTCCCTAGCACATTAGTGAATGTATTTGGGAACTACAATCTACTACTTTTGCACGTTGTTGCCCAAACATTAGATGAACTGACGTCTGAATCAGCGACCGCTGTCGAACAATCGAGCAATCCTCAACAAGCTCTATTCAATCTTGCCTACTGCTACCACGATTTTGCACAAAGACACCCTCACCGTTGGCAGCTTATTTTTGAGCACAACATGAACGGTGAAAACCTTCCTGAATGGCAGTCGAACCGCATCGATAAAATGATAGGTATGCTTGAGCAACTTCTAGTCGCCATTGCTCCTGAACACACGGAAAGTGAAGTGGTTAAAGCCAGCCGAGTATTATGGTCAGGTGTGCATGGTATTACTTTATTAAGTGTCGACGATAAATTTTTCGCATCAGAACCTATTGATGGTAAAGAGTTGATCGATAACCTAGTCTCAAACTACTTAACTAACTGGTAAGTATCCAAGGAAAGAGAATGAACAACAACAGCCAATCTTCGCTGTTAACGCAAAAAAGGTTCCTACCCTACTTTATTACCCAATTTTTGGGGGCCTTTAATGACAACATATTCAAAAATGTTCTGTTGCTGTTTGTTGCTTTCGCAAGCGTAGACACGCTGCCTATCTCCAGTAATTTATTCATAAACTTGGCCGCTGGTCTATTTATTCTGCCCTTCTTCCTATTTTCGGCTTTGGCTGGCGTACTGGCTGATAAATATGAAAAGTCTTGGTTTATTCGTAAGATTAAGCTCATTGAAGTGGTTATTATGTCACTGGGTGCTATCGGTTTTATCTACGAAAGCTACGGAATATTACTTCTACTTTTGTTTCTAATGGGAACACAAAGTGCCTTCTTTGGCCCGGTTAAATATGCGCTATTGCCACAACAATTAGAAACGAAAGAACTTGTTTCTGGAAATGCCTTAGTTGAGACAGGCACATTCCTAGCGATCCTGATTGGCACTCTCGGTGCCGGTATTATTGCTTCAGAAGAAAGCGCTAAGCTGATCGCCGCTATCAGTATCATTTTATTCGCGATTCTCGGATATGTCTCAAGCTGTTTTATTCCTGAAGCACCAAGCAACGCCCCAAATCTAGAAGTGAATTGGCAGCCCGTTAAGCTGACCCGCAGCACACTGGCGATTGCGAAGAAAGACCGACCTACTTTCCAAGCGCTGATGTCTATCAGCTGGTTTTGGTTCCTTGGTGCAGCTTACCTGACTCAGTTTCCAAACTTCACGAGGCTTCATCTAAACGGTACAGAGAGTTCGGTCGCATTTTTGCTAGCGTTATTCTCTGTCGGAATTGCCATTGGCTCGTTGACGTGTGACAAACTATCCAATCACAGAATTGAAATCGGTATCGTACCCATTGGTAGTATGGGAATATCCATATTTGGCTTATTGATGGCGATATCAATTCCTGAGTCGTTGCCTGATTTCGGCTCGTTTCACCAATTTGTCACCCACTCAGAACTTTGGCCACTGTTTGCTTACTTGCTACTGCTTGGGATATCTGGCGGTATCTTTATTGTCCCTCTGTACTCCTTGATGCAGTTACGAGCAAAGCCAGACGAGCGAGCGCAAGTCATTGCCGGCCTCAACATCTACAACTCACTGTTCATGGTAGGAAGTGCGGTTTTAGGTATTGTTTGCCTCAGCGTTCTAGAGCTTTCAATTCCACAGCTGTTTATCTTGCTCGCGGTGGGCAACACCTTGGTGATGTTCTACCTGTTCTATCAGGTGCCTATCTATGCGTTCCGTTTTTTCACTTGGGTGGTGACTCACACCATGTACCGAGTTAAACATAAAAACTTACATCACCTGCCAGAAAAAGGCGGCGCGTTGATTGTATGCAATCATGTGAGTTATATGGATGCTTTGCTGCTGAGCGCGGTTTGCCCTCGCTTGATCCGTTTTGTGATGGAAGAGGATTACACCAAGTTGCCACCGATTCGACGTTTCTTGAAAAGAGCTGGAGTCATTCCAATCTCCGCTACAAACCGCAGTTCGATTCGAAACGCTTTCAAAGAAGTAGAACGTGCCCTGCATGAAGGCCACATTGTATGTATTTTCCCAGAAGGAAAGCTAACCTCTGATGGCGAAGTGGCTGAGTTCATGCGTGGTATGGAGCTGATTATCAAACGCTCTCCAGTCCCTGTAATTCCAATGGCTCTAAAAGGATTATGGGGCAGTTACTTTAGCCGTTACAAAGGCCGCGCCTGCAAAGGATTACCAACTCGTTTCTGGACTAAGTTAGAGATAGAAGCTGGTGAGCCTATTTCACCTAAAGAAGCGTCTTGTGAAACTCTTCGACAGTCAGTCTCTGATCTTCGTGGACCGCTGCGTTAAGTTTTCCTTAACGTTTGTTCAATTCATTTAGACTTACTTATCATTTTATTGAACGTATAGTGGTTTCATCACAATAAAGCCACAACAAAACAAGACTCTAAATACAATGAACCTAAAAAAGTCCGTTCCATTTTATCTTGCTGCACTGTTTTGCTTAACGCCTTGGGTTAGCTCACCGACTGCGCTTGTTATCGGTTTTCTGCTGGCAAGTTTAGGTTTGGTGCCAGAACACTTGGAAGTAGGCAAACTAACGAAGAAGTTACTGGCCTACTCGATTGTGGGGTTAGGTTTTGGTATTCAGTTTGAGAAAGCATTGGCGGTGACAGGCGACGGTATTGGGTTAATTATCGCCACCATCATCGGCACATTGGTTATAGGTTGGTTCTTAGCGAAACGCATGGGGTTAGATCGCACCACGGGCTATCTTATTTCTTCTGGTACCGCGATTTGTGGTGGTAGTGCCATTGCCGCTGTAGCACCAGCAATTAAAGCCGACGATGAACAGATTGGTTTAGCGTTAGCCACAGTATTCGTACTGAACTCGGTCGCTCTATTCTTGTTCCCAATGATTGGCCACGCGCTTGAGTTAAGCCAACAGACTTTCGGTACATGGGCTGCAATAGCGATTCATGATACCTCTTCGGTTGTCGGTGCTGCATCTGCGTATGGTGAGGAAGCGCTCACCACAGCAACAACATTAAAACTAGCTCGCGCGCTTTGGATCATCCCAATCGCATTAGTCAGTGCAATGATCTTCAAAAATGGCCAAAAGAAGATTACGATTCCCTACTTCATTTTCTTCTATTGTGCCGCTATCGCTGTAAGTGACTTATTGCCACAATTTGAGATGGCCTACCAAAGTATCTTTGACTTATCTAAGCGCGCTCTGGTGGTGTGTCTTTTCTTAATAGGCTGTGGGATTTCAGTTGAGAAGCTTAAAGCAGCAGGGCCAAAGCCTCTGATGTTTGGTATTTCTATCTGGGTGATGATTTCGACAGGCTCATTAGCGTGGTTAACTCTCGCCTAATACACCTAATACACAAAGAAGCACTGTAGATTGGTTAATATGTTAATCAGACAAACAGATTAGCGAATGACAAAATAAAAAGGCAAAGCTCACATGGGCTTTGCCTTTATTGTCTATAGCGTAAACATCTATATTCGGAACAGTCACTAATCAAACAGGGGCTTATCACTCTTCTTGCTCCCTCTTTTCATCAAAACAAGCACTACAACCAATACAAATGCGGTGAGTTCGGCTAACGATCGCGTCAACCCTGACGACGTCACTGCTTGGCCTATCTGCAGTAAAACCGCAATGATGAGGGCTATCTTCATAATAAAACCTTATTCCATAATCCGTTACTTGTGAACCTTATTATGATGGATGGTTATAAAGATAATAAATTCTGTTTTGAACTATCTAATTGCTAAATTAACTAACCGTCTTTCAACTTAACAGATCGACAATTAACTTCCATGTTGGCGCTTATTTTGACTTCCTGTGTTGGAACAACCAAGATGCCAAGCCCAACCTAGATACCTTAATGCCCTGCTGCTCTTGCTCAGGCATTTGATAATACTCGATAGGAAATTTGAATCGCTCTAGGCTCTTTTGTAACTGTTCTGCAAACCAATCTCTGGTAGGTAGTTCGTCACAGTCGACGATCGCAATCGGTCTAAAGCCAAATTCACCATCTTCTACAGGGACCACAAAAGCTTGTTTAACTTCAGGTAATTGGTTGAGTGCTCGCTCAATTTCTTCACAGTGGATGTTTTCACCGCCGGAAATAAACTGATTATCTGCGCGGCCAATTATCGACACTTGTTCGCCATCCCATTGGCCGAGATCTTTACTATCAAACCAACCGCTCTCATCCACCAAAGGCGTTAATTTACCTTGATGGTAATAACCGGAAGCGAGGGTGTCACCTCCAATATAGATACGTTGGTTTTCAATTTTCAATTGACGATGATTAAGCACGAAACCAGCAGTGCTGCTTGCATCAACAGGTTTTGCAGTCACCGTTGAAGCCGCTTCTGTCATGCCATACCCCAACCAAGTTTCGATGCCCATCTGTTGAGCTTGAAGAGCAAGTTCCTCTGGAATATGACTTCCGCCCAGAAGTACATGCGTTAAAGTAAGTGCTTGCTTACTCTTGAGTAATCGATGTAGTTGAGTAGCGACTAATGAAGCGTGACTGCATTCTTCTATATCGGTTTCAAGCTGACCTGAGCCTATTTTTATGCACCCACCAGTCGCCAACCAACGATGGACAATCGCCAACCCTGACACATGGTACATAGGTAAGCTAAGCAACCAAGTATCCGTGCCTTTAAATTGGAATACATCCAGTAAACCGACAGCAGAACATAGGTGTTGATCAAGTGTGTGTGCCACCGCTTTCGGGTTTCCAGTAGAGCCCGAGGTAAATACGATGCTTGCGAGGTTTTGAGGATTGAAACTAGGAGGTTCTGACGTTGCTATTAGCTTGTCATTACCATCTAGATCATTCAAACAAGGTAAGGTAAGTAACTGAGTATTCAGGTCTGCAACGTCAGACAGATCTAATCTGCCACTCTCTAACAACCATAGATAACGTCTATCCGATGGACTATACAGCGATTCAATCTTTTGCATTAAACGAGCGGCAGGCTGAGGCATAGTAAATGCACAAACCACACCTAAATTTAAGGCGGCAAGATACACTGGAATCACTTCAGCTTGGTTTTTACCGACAATCGTCAGTACGTCACCTTTAGATAAACCTTGATGGGATAATTGTTGTTGGTACTCACTCACTAACACTGAGACTTGCAGCCAAGTGTAATCGCGATTAGAAGTATCTAACGCTGTTTGATGTGGGTTCTGCTGCGCCCACTGTACCCAGAGCGGGTGATGAATAGATTGTGGGCGCATCATAAGATAACCAAAAAATAGATTAAGAACTGACGAAGTTAATTAAATAGCCACTCAACTAACTTGTAAAACAGAACGAAAAATAGCTCGGCCTAAGAAGACCAAATCAATTGTTGTTGCTCAAGCGTTGAGACCGGAAGCTGACAACCCGGCCAAGAGACTGCTAACTGTTGTTGATACAAGCCAATCGTATCAAGCCCCGGCACTTCATCAGGTAAGTACTGTTGTGCCAATCGCGCTATCTGAGTTAAGCCAAGGCTAGACTCTATGCTTGAACTTAGGACGGGTTTGATACCAAGTTGCTGCGCGCGTTCAATGATAGCAACACAACGCTCTACCGAGCCAATCAAGGTTGGTTTAATCACAACCGCTTTAACACCTGTTAGGTCGCTGAGGTCAAACTCAGGGCTTCTTACCGCTTCTTGTAGTGTCTCATCCCACGCAATCGCAACGCCATGGTCGATGGCAAATGCCAAGCTGTCTTCTGGCTTTTGACAAGGCTCTTCAATAAAGCTGATACGTTGACGCAATGAAGGCGCAATGTACTTGATGAACTGCTTCGCTTTTTCCGGCTTCCACGCGCGGTTAGCATCTAGTCTTAGCGTTAAATCAGGAATCGATTCAAGGAATAAACTCACCAACATGCCATCACGGATCGCCTCATAAAGACCGACCTTTACCTTAGCAACCTTCTCGCCTTTCATCTCATTGAGCACAGGGATCAACTCGTCAGGGTCACCAGTACACAATGGCGCGGCTTGGTAGTCCCCTTCAGCGTTGAGTTCGCCGCGTAATTCCATCATCGCCATCGAAAAGCCAAACGCGACAGAAGGGTATAACTGATCAAATGGCGTTTGAGGATTATTGTGGTTCCAAAGCTCTAATTCATGTTGCAGTTGAATACCAGCTTGTTCGGCATCTTCTTGACTAAAGCCCGGCAAAGGTGCGACCTCACCAAAACCTGTCTTACCATCACACTCAAGCTGGATGATATAGCCAACGCGTTCGTTCAACTTATTGTCACGCAGCACCACTCCACTATCCATAGGTAATTGATATCGGTAGAGTTTAGCGTGGCGATGAGAATTCACTGAGTTCATAAAGCTTCCTAAAAACGGGGAACATCAAAACAAAACGAGCCGCTATTGAGCGACTCATTCTGAAGAGGAAAAGGTTATGGGTTACGCGGGAATTTGTCGAAATCAGGTCGACGTTTCTCATTAAATGCATTACGGCCTTCTTGGCCTTCCTCTGTCATGTAGAACATCATGGTTGCGTTACCAGCGAGCTCTTGCAGACCCGCTTGACCATCACAGTCAGCATTAAGAGCGGCTTTCAAGCAACGCAGAGCCATTGGGCTGTGCTGCAGCACTTCACGACACCAACGAACGGTTTCTTTTTCTAGGTCAGCGACAGGAACAACCGTATTTACAAGGCCCATGTCCAGTGCTTCTTGAGCATCATAGAAACGGCATAGGAACCAAATTTCACGCGCTTTCTTCTGGCCAACAATACGTGCCATGTAAGAAGCACCCCAGCCGCCATCGAATGAACCCACTTTAGGCCCCGTCTGACCAAATTGTGCATTTTCAGCAGCAATAGTAAGGTCTGCCATCATGTGAAGAACATGGCCGCCACCTACAGCCCAGCCAGATACCGCTGCGATAACTGGTTTTGGACAAGTACGAATTTGACGTTGGAAATCAAGCACGTTCAAGTGGTGTGTACCTGAATCATCTTGATAGCCGCCGTAGTCACCACGGATACTTTGGTCACCGCCAGAACAGAATGCCTTCTCACCAAGACCCGTCAAAATGATCACGCCAACTTTCTCGTCATAACGAGCATCAGCTAAGGCATTGATCATCTCTTTTACGGTTTGTGGACGGAACGCATTGTGCACTTGAGGACGCGCGATCGTGATTTTTGCAATACCATCGTCAGACTTATGGTACTGAATATCTTCGAATTGATTGCTTTCATCGCGCCAATTAACGGCTGCGTAAAGTTCTTCTTCTGTGATGCCTACTGTTTTAGCCATGGTGATTCCCATTGTTCTATTAGAGACCACGACTAACGAATAGTCGTGACGGTGTTGCTCTGCTTTTGATAGTGCTTGATACGAGAGAATCGCTCAATCAGTTTAACGACAACTGGCGATACATTGGATGATCAAGTTTGAAAACAGCTCTGGTTGCTCGAAATGAACATTATGACCAGCGTAATCCACTTGACTATATTCAAAGCCACTATTCTCAGCTAGCTCCATGAATTTACGATCTTTTTCACCGCACACATAATGCAATAAATGCTCATGAGATTTCAGTGTGGCACGTAAATCCGGTTGCTTAGCTAACGAAGTAGATAACAACATATTTGCTACGGATACTCCAAGGTTACCACTACGCTTTATGACCAAAGTTTGTCTTTGCTCATGATTTAGTGAAGAAAAGACGCTTTGTTGATACCAATCGTCTACAACATCTTCAATCGACTGCTGTGCAAAGCGAACCGCCCACTGCGTATCATGTACTAACCTTTGCGCTCTTTCTTCATCACACTCTAAGCCAAAATTGCCGCCTTCAATAATCACTTTCTCTAGGTTAAGCGTCTCAAAACAAGGGCGTGTCACCCCGTACATCGCGAGCCTTCCACCCATCGAATAACCAATAATCACGATAGGATAGTCCGCCGGCAGATTGTTGAGTGCCAATTGAGAAGTAATGCACTGAACAATTTTATTGCAGCAATGATCAAACCCTACCGGATCGATAAAACAACTTTGTCCGTGTCCGGGTAAATCTATGCAAAGACGAGAGAAATCCTCGAGGAATGGATGACATGCACTCCAATCATCCCCGCTTCCGAGTAAACCATGTAAAAAAACAAGCAAAGGTTTGTCAGAAGATACATTTGAAGCTGGGAAATAATTGGAGTAAAGCATACAAAGTCCTTAGGCTAATGCCTCGGTAAGCATTGAACTGAATTGTTTTAGTAAAGTAGACGCTTGCTCGGGAGGGGTCTTAACTTCAACGAGCAAGGTACCCTGCCCCTGTTCGAAATGTTGTTCGATAATATTTTGATAGCAATTTAAAGTTTCTGGCGCCGCATAACCGAGCTGGAATTGCGCAGCAGCATGTTCAAAGTTGAAACCATGAGGCATTTGATAAAGAGACTGTTTTTGTTGCTCGGGAACCGGCAACAAGTCAAAGATTGCACCGCCGTCGTTATTGGTGACCACTATAACCATTGGCGTAGTGTTATGAGTGAGTAGCGCCAGTGAATTGAGGTCATACAACAAAGAGGTATCACCAATCAGCATCATCAAAGGATTCTGGTTGGCTTTCATCACGCCCGCAGCCGTCGCTACCAAGCCATCAATGCCCGATGCGCCACGATTGCTATAAACTTGATTCGCAGATATTGATGAAAGCATATCCACCAGCCTTACCATCAAGCTGTTTCCCACAAACAACTCTCTGTCTTTAAGTCTAGACGACAAGTCAACGGCAACACTCAACTCTGTCAATTGGTCGTTATTAGAGATTTGCGCCAATGCTAACTGCTGAACCGTATTCGCGACTTCTATTAAAGGCGTCGCCCAAGCAGCATGTTCACCCAGTAAGCTTGGTAAATGCTGCTCTGATAGCCATTGTTCGATGTTTGCGACGATATGAATTTGAGGCAGATGGTCTTGATTAATGCGGTGCGAATCAGGTGAAACCACAACGTATTGTGATGGACTAAACAGAGTGGCTTGCTCCTTTATCCATTGGTTAAGACGCTTTGAAACAATGCGCTCGCCAAACTGAAGAATAAAATCACACTGGCTAAGCTGCGCTTTGGCTACATCACTTTGCATCCATAAATCATAGTGTTGCCAATCACTGTTAACACCTGACTGAGGGTCGCAGAAGATAGGCCAGCCCAGAGCAGAAGAAAACTGCTTGGCTTTGGTTGCGGCTTCGTTATCGATAGAGCCAATAATCACCGCACCTTTTCGTGCGAGGTAGTCACCCGGCGCAACAGGCTGCAGGCTCAGATGATTGGCTAGATATGTATTGGAATAAAGACTTGTTGATGCTCTCCACCCTGCCACACTCTTGGTGTAATCCGCATACATTTCAGCGTTGTTGTTCGAATAGAGCGGCTCTGGGAACGGACAGTTGATGTGAATAGCACCGCCAACATTGCGTTGTTTCGCGAGTGCGTTATCAACTGATGTCAGAAGCCAGTTCAAAGAAACTTGTGTGGTTGGGCTTGGTAGGTTTAGCGCCGTTTTAACATGGGAAGAAAAGATACCCTGTTGCTGAATCGCTTGGTTAGCACCACAGTCGACTAAATCAATTGGTCGATCAGAGGTAAGTAAAATCAGCTTCTCTCGTGTTAACCCAGATTCAGCCGTGGCAGGTAGAAGATTCGCAACAGCAGTTCCAGAGGTTACAATCACTGCAACGGGTTTGTCGCTCGCCTTCGCCAGACCTAAAGCAAGAAAGCCAAGACCACGCTCATCAAAATGCGTGTGTAAGGTTAACTTGGGGTTAGCTTCAGCTTCGAGAGTTAACGGCGTTGAGCGAGAGCCCGGCGCAAGACAAACATGTTCCACACCGCTGCGTGCAAGCTCTTCAAGTAATGTGTTACACCAAACTCTGTTTAATACGGCTTGGTCGTGGTTCATGACGCTACACCCAGAGGTGGGTGATCTGAAATTAGGCTGAGTAGAGTCGACATCTTCTTGTTCAACTCCTGCCACTCGTGTTCGGCGACAGACCCTGGCACGATCCCCGCCCCCGCAAACAGCTGTACTTGATCGTTTACAACTAAAGCACTGCGAATCGCTACACAAAATTCAGCACGTTGATGGCTGATATAGCCAACAGAACCTGCATACCAACCTCGAGCAAACGGTTCATGTTCAAGTATGAAGTCCATCGCTTCTTTACGAGGTAATCCTGCAACCGCAGCAGTCGGCTGCAACGCAGCAAGTAACTGGACGCCGTTAATGCCAGCATTGAGCTGAGCATGGATATTACGCTTCAAATGCTGCACTTTACGCAAACGTACAAGGCGTGCATCCTTTTCAACATGTACCATTTGTGAGTGAGGAGTCAGTCGCTCAATGATATCGTCGACCACATATTGGTTCTCATTGAGGTTTTTGCTGTCTTGAGAAAGCCAGTTTGCTAACTCCATATCCTCGGTTGCGTTCTCCCCGCGACCAATCGTTCCAGCAAGCGCTTCGGTATCAAGCTCTGTACCATGTCGGCTATACAATCGCTCTGGCGTCGAGCCAATAAAGCTGTGTTTAGAATCCAACACCAACATAAAGTGAAAGCTATGATGATTTTGTTGATAGCTTGCCTTAAGTAATTGTGCTGCACAGATAGGCGCATCGAGCTGTAGCGTGGTTTTACGAGCCAAAACCACTTTCTTATATTCTTCGTCACTGATCCCCTGAAGCACTTTATTCACCAAACTACCCCACTGCTCCTTTTCCGGCACGTGGGTTATTTGTTCAATATGAGCAGACAACGGCGCTAAAATCGCCGCTTCAACAGATAGCTTATTTAAGGCATTAATCGAAGCAACGCGATCAGGAGATAAATTAACCGCTAGCGACCAAGTATTATCAAAGCGAATCAATTCAACCTGAGGAAGGAAGAAAAACGATTCCATGCAACGACGGTTCTTAGCGGTGTGCCCGTCAAATGAACGTCCACCCCAAATTCGCTGGTCTTCCCCAAGAATTGCATATGCGGGTGCTGGGTCTGAAAAAGTATGTAACTGACCGAGTGCAACGACCTCTTCACGAGTGTCGCGTGACTGCCAGTAAAATTTGGGAAAGAGAGGTTGAGCATGAAGCCATTCTATAAATGCAAACGATGGTTTTTGTGTTAGGACTTCAACACAACGAACTTCGCTTGCTTGGGCATTGTGTACTCTCTCAATCAAAGCGGAGAGAGTTTGCTGGAAATGTGACAAATCGACCTCGTCCACACCTAAATTATTATTATATTAGGTTGATACTTTATGGGTAGCATCCACTTAGATCAAGAATGTACTATATCTTTTCAACATTCCTGTGATTTTAAGCAATCCCGCTCCCTTTCTTCACCTTAGCTAAAACCAACAACGCTAAGAATTAAAACTCATAAAATAGTGATAGCAAAAAGACCAGACGTTACACGGAAATGCGACATTCAGCAGATTTTTATTCTATCAAACCCCATTTTGCGGTACTTTAATAAAGTATTTAAATTAATTTCAGGAAACCGGCAATGCAAAATATCGGGATGTCGTCAAAACTCAACAATGTATGCTACGAAATCAGGGGTCCTGTACTCAAACATGCTAAGCGCATGGAAGAAGAGGGGCATAAAATACTAAAGCTAAATATTGGTAACCCCGCCCCCTTTGGTTTTGACGCCCCTGATGAGATCCTTGTTGACGTAATCCGCAATCTACCAACATCTCAAGGGTACTGTGACTCAAAAGGTATTTATTCAGCCCGCAAAGCGGTTGTCCAGCACTATCAGAAAAAAGGTCTTCGCAACCTTGATGTAGAAGACGTTTACATTGGTAACGGTGCGTCTGAGCTTATCGTGATGTCTATGCAGGCGCTACTGGACAATGGTGATGAAATCTTAGTGCCCGCACCAGACTACCCACTTTGGACTGCATCAGTGGCACTTTCTGGCGGTACTCCGGTTCACTACATGTGTGATGAAGATGCCGATTGGTATCCAGATGTCGATGACATACTCGCGAAAATTTCACCAAAGACTCGCGGGATCGTTTTGATCAATCCAAACAACCCAACGGGTGCTGTATATAGTCGTGATTTCCTGTTGAAAGTTGTGGACATTGCTCGTGAGCATGGTTTGATCATCTTCGCTGATGAAATATACGACAAAGTACTTTACGACGGCGCAGTGCACACTTCTGTATCAACCTTGGCTGAAGACGTTTTAATGGTCACCTTTAATGGCTTATCGAAAGCTTATCGTGTATGTGGCTTTCGTGGTGGTTGGATGTTCTTGACTGGTCCAAAACACTTAGCGAAAGGCTATGTGGAAGGACTAGAGATGCTCGCTTCTATGCGCCTGTGTGCCAACGTGCCAATGCAGCACGCAATACAAACCGCACTCGGTGGCTATCAGAGTATCAATGAACTACTACTCCCTGGAGGTAGACTGCTTGAACAACGTGACCGAGCATGGGAATTGATCAACAAGATCCCTGGGGTATCTTGTGTGAAACCAAAAGGCGCGATGTACCTGTTCCCTAAAATCGATACTAAAATGTACAACATCAAAGATGATCAAAAATTTGTACTCGATTTCCTTAAACAAGAAAAAGTATTATTGGTTCAAGGTACTGGCTTTAATTGGCCAAAACCCGATCACTTCCGCATCGTGACTTTGCCACATATCGAAGATCTAGAAATAGCAATTGGTCGTCTTGAGCGCTTCTTGTCAACTTACAGCCAAGAGTAGTTCGCCAACAATCAATCTGCTATCAACTAGTCCACTAACGATGACTACAATTTACTGTTTTAAAATACTTTAACTTGTATTCATTCACTTATATGCTTAAAAGGCTCCTGTTTAGGGGCCTTTTTTTATATTTCCTATCTCGTACTACTTGCATTGTTTACAAGACACAAGTAGAGCATTGTTAAGCAAGGACACTTATGAAACAAAGCCATTTCTTTGCCCATCTAGCACGCATGAAACTGATCCAACGTTGGCCACTGATGCGCTCAGTCTCAAGCGAGAATATTTCAGAGCATAGTTTACAAGTTGCCTTCGTCGCGCACGCTTTGGCGCTTATCAAAAACAAGAAATTTGATGGTCAACTCAACCCTGAGCACATCGCATTGTTAGGTATGTACCATGACACCAGTGAGGTACTGACTGGTGATTTACCTACTCCGGTTAAATACTACAATCCAGACATCGCCCAAGAGTACAAAAAGATAGAAGCAGCAGCTGAGAAAAGGCTACTGTCCATGTTGCCGGAAGAGTTTCAAGAAGACTTCGCACCATTTTTAATTTCAGGGACAGCAAGTAAAGAAGAACAAAGCATTGTTAAGCAAGCAGATACTATCTGTGCTTATTTAAAATGTTTGGAAGAACTCAGCGCTGGAAATCACGAGTACGAGCAAGCAAAACGTAGACTGCAAGAAACACTCGAACAGCGTAAAAGTCCAGAAATGGATTACTTTCTCACTACCTTTGCACCGAGTTTTGAATTATCACTAGACGAGATAAGCTAACTGGGTATAACTTGAATATAATCAGTTAAATAAATCAATTTGATAGGTGCTATTTTGACCGTCCAACTCGAACCGACATTTGCACTCGAACAAGAATGGCAACATCGAAATGACGATGAACATAAAATAAGACGTGATGACCACCGTAGCCCGTATCAACGCGATCGTGCGCGTGTACTTCACTCTGCGGCCTTCCGCCGCCTTCAAGCTAAAACTCAAGTGCATGGCACCACAGTTAACGATTTTCACCGAACCCGATTAACACACTCTCTAGAAGCCGCGCAGCTTGGTACAGGTATCGTCGCTCAATTGAAAAAAAAGCAGCCCGAATTCCGCGACCTATTGCCTTCAGACAGCTTGATAGATTCACTATGTTTGGCTCACGACATTGGTCACCCAGCTTATGGGCATGGCGGTGAAGTCGCCCTGAATTACATGATGCGCGATTATGGTGGTTTTGAAGGCAATGCCCAGACATTTAGAATCGTCACGCAACTTGAACCCTACACAGAACATCACGGGATGAATCTGTCTCGACGTACGCTGCTGGGGTTGATTAAATACCCTTCACTACTCAGCGAGGTTCAAGCAAAGTTACAGTCTGAACCAGTGAAGCACCAGCGCCAGCTTAGAGCAAAAGATTGGATGCCAGCAAAAGGCATATACGATCATGACGAAGAGCTATTCAACTGGGTACTTGAACCGCTTTCAAGCAACGACCAACAACGGCTAAAAAAGAAAAGAAAGCCGCACACCGAACCACTTGAACACAACAAGACCAAATACAAGTCACTTGACTGTTCCATTATGGAGCTGGCTGATGACATTGCGTATGGCGTACACGATTTGGAAGATGCGATTGTGCTGGGCTCTGTGACTAAGACACAATGGGTAGAATCGGCTTATCCGCAACTACAAGAAATGGCGGACCCATGGATTTGTGAACACCTTGACTCAATAACTGAAATGCTGTTTTCCGGTGAGCAGTATCGCCGTAAGGACGCAATTGGCGGAATAGTCAACGCACTGTTGACCAGTATTTCGATTAAGCCCGTTGATGAAAGCTTTGAGAGTGTGTTGCTCTCCTACAATGCCGTACTTGAGCCAAGCATGGACGCCACACTCGATAAGCTAAAACACTTCGTGAGTGAGTTTGTTATCCAAGTCCCTCAAGTTCAGGTTATTGAATACAAAGGGCAGCAAATAATCATGGATATGTTTGAAGCATTCAGTGCTGACCCTGAACGCCTGTTGCCGCTGCCAATCAAAAAGCAATGGCTACTGCACGACGATGAATCAAGACAGATGCGTGTGATAGCCGATTACATTTCATCAATGACCGATGATCTTGCGCAGAAAATGCATCAGCAACTGTTCTCGGCTCATACCGAGTTTTAATTCCTGACTCACTCTACTGGAACGGATTAATCTAAGTAGTTTTTCTCAAATACACCGGGCGGCATTTGATTGATTTGAAACTGAATCATTTGGTCAAATGCCGTTAACAGCGAACTGAAATCTCGGTCGCACTCTAACAAACTCAGTAAATGGTATCCGGCTTCTACAGTCGACAAACTGTTTTCACTTGGCGCTTTACGAATTCGATAATTACCTTTGAGGTCTTTCGGTAAGTGAACAGTATCCAACGCATGCAAGTTACTCGACACCTGCCACATCTTGAATGCCTTCTTCCAGGTGCCATCCAATAAAACCACACGCATTTTTTTGCTTGGGCGTGTTGCAGACTCAACAGACACAGAGTGCTCACTTGGGTACAAAATCACGTGTTGGTAATCTTCATCGGTCAGCAGTTCGTTCAATTTTGTATTATCTGAAAAGTCCTCCCCAACAAGCGTCACGCTGTTTTCTAGAGATAACGAGAGGATACGCGCGGTTCCCATTGGGCGATGCTCTTCTGATGGGTGCTGAAGAATGATAAGCTCAACGTTCGATTCTAGTGGCGTAACCCACTGACAAATACAAGCTTTCAAAGCCTTGCTGCATTGGCGGCAATAACGAGACATGGATTTAATGTGTACCCTGTTTTAATTTTCACTTCACTTTTATGCGTCTTATTCCAACTAGAGCCTGTGCAGGCTTGGGTAGTTTGGGATAACAATGCGATTGCCGATGGGCAATGGTGGCGGATCCTAACAGGAAACTTTTCACATACCAACTACTCGCACCTTGTGATGAATTTAGCAGGCTTGTGGATCATCAGTTATCTATTTCAACCTAATAAGAAACAACTGATCAGTGCGTTGCTTTTCATTAGTGTAGTCACGGGATTGGCGCTGTTACTGTCGAGCATTCAAGCCTATGTGGGTTTGTCGGGGACTTTACATGGGCTGTTTGGTTTATTCGCGCTCAGAGAAGCGTTAAACGGTAGAAAATCGAGTTGGCTCTTGGTGGTGGGATTAATCGCTAAGATAGCGTGGGAGCAGTTTGTCGGCCCTTCTAGCACGACTGGCGAGCTGATTAATGCTCGCGTCGCGATTGAAGCCCACCTAGCAGGAGCACTGGCTGGAGGCTTCGTGGCTGTAATATTTTCGCTAGCGAATACAAAAGCAGATCAAAGCTGAATTCTTTCGCGGTTCTTTTCTACCGTCACTTCACCGATTCCTTTCACATTAACCAAACCGTCAGCTGTGGTAAATTCACCGTACTGATCTCGATAATCGACGATCTCTTTCGCTTTCTTTTCACCTATACCGACGAGAAGAGCTGATAGTTCTTCTGCTGTCGCTGTGTTGATGTTTACCGTTATCTCAATACCTTCGTAAAGCTCAGCCTTAGTTGGGCTATCTGCAAACACTGCGGAGCTAAGCGTAATAAGAAATGAAAGAAGTAGTGTTGAATATATTGTGCGCATAAACCGTTCCTTTGTATAAAAAACGTAACTTATGCATTTACCATTACAAATGACACAGTAACTAAATAGAAATAAAGCGGGCCACCTAAGTGACCCGCTTTGTTATACATCTCGTTTTCATCAGCTTGTTTGTTCGCTCACAAATTTGATTTATAGAGCAACAGTCATACTTTGATTAACAATGCTAAATCATCGAGTGAATCAAAGTTTACTGACCTTGGCCAACTACGTAATATTCAACGTCAGCGTTTTTGCGAAGTACGTTTAATACATTAGTAAGATCTTGCTGGTTGCCAACTCGCTCCAATTGAGCGCCAATTTGAGTGCTGTAAGCCGGGTTGATTTCAGCCGTTACTTTTGAAAGCTCAACAACAACAATATTACCGTCTTGGTCTTTAGACTGACCGAATACAGATTGACCGTCTTCTGGTTTCGCTAAAGCAAATACAGAAGATGCTAATGGAGAGTTACGGTCTATCGTTTCAAGTTCAGTGAACTCAAGATTATTATCCGCCAGTACTGCTTCATTTCCTTGCTTAAGTTCGTTCACTAGAGAAACACCTAGCTCAATCGCTTGTTGCTCCGCTTGAACAGCAGACAATGCAGCCACAACTTGATCTTTCACTTCAGCTAGAGGAAGAACGGTTTCGTCACGAGTTTCTTCTACACGAACAACAATCACGTGCTCAGGTGCAACTTCGATAACTTCAGAGTTTAGGCCATCTTCTTTCACTTCAGGACTCAAGATCGCTTGCATAACTGCTGGTGTCATGAGGAGTTCTGGAGCATCAACTTGAGAAATGAAACCCGTTGTTGTGATCTTAGCGTTAATAGCTTCAGCTGAATCGACCAAAGAATCTGGGAATTCAAATGCCACTTTCTCTAGTTCAGTTTGCTTCTCGTAGAACTGGTCAACAGCATGTTGGTCTATAAGCTCTTGCTTAATCTCAGCCGCTACTTCTTGGTAAGACTGAACTTGAGACGCTTTTAGCTCGTCTAACTTGATGATGTGATAGCCAAAATCAGACTTAACTAAACCAGTTGTGTCGCCAATAGCTTCAAGAGCAAAAGCTGCATCTTCAAACGCTGGGTCCATAACGTCGCGTTCAATCCAGCCTAGGTCACCACCAAGGTCAGCACTGCCGAAATCATCTGATTTCTCTTCAGCTAGCGTAGCAAAATCAGCGCCTGCATTTAGTTCGTCTAGGATTGACTGAGCTTTCGCTTCGTCATCACCTTGAACTAGGATGTGGCTAACTTTACGTTGCTCTTCAGTTGAGTACTTGTCTAGGTGCTCTTGGTAGTATTTCTGTGCTTCTTCATCACTAACTTCAAGCTGAGACTTAAGTGCTTCAGCAGAAAGCTCAATGTAAGAGACTTTAGCTTGCTCTGGACGAGTATAAGCTGCTGGGTTCTCTTGGTAGTACTGTTCGACTTGTTCGTCAGTTAGCTCGATGTCTTTCGCAAGGTCAGCAACAGACAGTGTCACTGTACGAATGTCACGAGTTTGAGCAATCAGTTTGCTTTGCGTATCGATTTCACCTTGAAGAACAAATTCACTGCCTTGAAGCGCAGTAACAAGCTGGTTACGCATTAGGTCGCGACGCATGTATTCAGCGAAGCTTTCTGCGCTGAAGCCTGCACGACGTAGTGCCGATTGGTAAACTTCTTGGTCGAATTGACCAGCCGTTTGGAACTGAGGCATTTCTAGAATCATGGTACGGATTTGAGAATCACTGATTCGTAGGCCTAGAGACTCGGCTTGTTGCTCAAGTAGAACATCGTTGATCATGCGATCAAGGACGGATTTACGGAAAGACTCTACGTATGCAGGGTCTGCCAGCATTTGAGCAAAGTAATCACCAAGTTGAGACTGCATGCGATTGCGTTCATTTTGATAAGCCTGTTCGAACTCACCACGAGCAATTTCGGTGTTGCCAACTTTAGCCGCTGCGTTATTGCCGCCACCGGTGATGTAGCTGCCCACACCTGCGAATACAAATGACAGGATAATCAACCCAAGGATTATTTTTACCGCGATGCTATTCACGCCTTCGCGTAATCGATCCATCATAATTTAAGTGCTCTCCGGATATGAAGCATTGGCTTCAAAATAAAAAATCTATTCACGCGATATTATCAGAAAAAGAAATGCGCATCAGTAGGATGCGCATAATTTAAATAAGTTCAATGTGCTCTGCACATATACTGCTCAATAGTGAAAGACTACTTTTCAAACAGTAAACGCATTTTACTACCTTCCCCTCTCAAAACCTGAGGTTTCAGTAATAAAAATTAGTTACATGCGTCTTTAAGAGCTTTACCCGCTTTGAAGCCTGGTACTTTAGCTTCTGCGATTTGAATCTCTTCACCCGTTTTTGGATTACGACCTGTACGAGCAGCACGAGTACGAACACTGAAAGTACCAAAGCCAACAAGTGCAACTTGGTCGCCTGATTGTAGCGTTGTGCCAACGGCTTCGATGAAAGCATCTAGAGCGCGGCCAGCTGAAGCTTTAGAGATGTCTGCGTTTTCTGCGATTGATTCTACTAGTTGTGTTTTATTCACTGTTTTTCCCCTATGTGTCATCTGTAACTATTTCTCGATGACGGTACGTTCCATTTTGGTTTTAATTTAGCCGCAAGCCTTGTTGCAAAAGGGATTGCAGCTTTAGTCGAATAACTTAGCGTCCAAAAAAAACGCTGACAAGCCTTTTCGAGCCTATCAGCGTAATTCTTTACTTATTTTTGCTACGCATCACTATTTTTTCACGTCAAACTCGACCCCTGACGGATCTCGTTCTAAAGCAACTTTCAGTACTTCATCAATCCACTGTACTGGGATAACCTTCAAGTCAGCGATTACGTTGTCTGGAATGTCTTCCAAATCACGTTCATTGTCCTTTGGAATCAGAACTGTTTTGATGCCACCACGGTGTGCTGCAAGTAGTTTTTCTTTCAAGCCACCAATAGGTAAAACTTCACCACGAAGGGTAATTTCACCTGTCATACCCACTTCAGCTTTCACAGGGTTACCGGTTAAGCTAGACACGAGAGCCGTACACATTGCGATACCAGCACTTGGGCCATCTTTTGGTGTTGCACCTTCTGGTACATGAACGTGAATATCACGCTTCTCATAGAAATCTGAATTAATACCCAGCTTTTCAGCACGAGAACGAACCACAGTCATGGCAGCTTGAATCGACTCTTTCATCACATCACCAAGAGAACCGGTTTGCGTTAGCTTACCTTTGCCTGGCGTTGATTCGGTTTCGATAGTCAGTAGATCGCCACCCACTTGTGTCCAAGCTAGACCAGTTACCTGACCAATACGATTGCTTTCATCCGCTTTACCGAAGTCATGACGTTGTACACCTAAGTACTCTTTCAGGTTATCAATGTTAACCGTTACAGACTTAAGGTCGCTGTCTAGCAAGATGTTCTTCACTGCTTTACGACAGATCTTAGAGATTTCACGCTCTAGGCTACGCACACCCGCTTCACGCGTGTAATAACGAATGATGCCGATGATTGCTGAGTCTTCAATCTCAATCTCATGAGGCTTCAGGCCGTTACGTTGAACCTGCTTGTCCAGTAGGTGACTCTTAGCAATGTTCAGCTTTTCGTCTTCTGTGTAACCAGATAAGCGAATCACTTCCATACGGTCTAGTAACGGGCCAGGAATATCCATCGAGTTAGACGTTGCAACAAACATGACATCTGACAGATCGTAATCTACTTCTAAGTAGTGATCGTTGAATGAAACGTTTTGTTCAGGGTCAAGAACTTCCAATAGTGCCGAGGATGGGTCTCCGCGCATATCAGAAGACATCTTATCGATTTCATCTAATAGGAACAGTGGGTTCTTAACACCCACTTTAGACATCTTCTGGATCAGTTTACCCGGAAGTGAACCGATGTAAGTACGACGGTGACCGCGGATTTCCGCTTCGTCACGTACGCCACCTAGAGCCATACGAGTGTACTTACGGCCCGTTGCCGCTGCAATCGAACGACCTAGCGAGGTTTTACCTACACCAGGGGGGCCAACAAGACAAAGGATTGGACCTTTTAGCTTGTTAATTCGATTTTGTACTGCCAAGTATTCAAGGATACGTTCTTTAACACGCTCTAAGCCGTAGTGGTCTTCATTCAAGACCTCTTCTGCTTTCGCTAAATTCTTTTTAACTTTTGAACGTTTAGCCCAAGGAACACCAACCATCCAATCAATGTAGCTACGAACTACTGTCGCTTCAGCAGACATTGGCGACATCATTTTCAATTTTTGCAGTTCTTGCTCGGTTTTCTCGCGAGCTTCTTTAGGCATTTTTGAATCTTCGATCTTCTTCTTCAAAGTCTCGAATTCATCAGGTGCATCGTCCATCTCGCCAAGTTCTTTCTGAATCGCTTTCATTTGCTCATTCAGATAATACTCGCGCTGAGATTTCTCCATCTGTTTCTTAACACGGCCACGAATACGTTTTTCAACTTGCAGGATGTCAATCTCTGACTCCATTTGGCCCATCAAGAATTCCAAACGTTCAGTGACATCTGAAATTTCTAGAACGTGCTGCTTGTCCACCAATTTAAGGGGCATGTGCGCTGCAATGGTATCGGCTAGACGTGCTGCCTCGTCAATACCATTTAGCGACGTTAGAACTTCTGGTGGAATCTTTTTGTTTAGCTTAATAAAGCCTTCGAATTGATTGATCGCACTACGAACAACCACTTCTTGTTCTTTGTCGTCAAGCTCGGAAGTTACAACGTATTCTGCATCTGCTAAGAAAAATTCACTTTCTTTGAATTGATTAATTTTTGCACGCTGCTGACCTTCAACAAGTACTTTTACAGTACCATCGGGAAGCTTGAGCAATTGAAGAATGGTAGCAACGGTACCTACATCAAATAGGTCTTCTATTGAAGGTTCATCAGTGTCCGCTTCTTTCTGTGCTACAAGTAGTACTTGTTTGTTAGCTTCCATTGCCGACTCAAGGCAAGTAATCGATTTTTCACGACCAACAAACAATGGAATAACCATATGTGGGTAGACCACTACATCACGTAGAGGTAGCACGGGGATTTCGATACGCTCGGAACGTTCCAAGTTCATATATTTCTCTCTTCCGCTTTAAACTTATAAAGCAGTATATGGGGCTTAAACGACTGGATTCAATGGAAGAATAAAAAAAAGGAGGTAATTGCTTACCTCCTTTTTCAATTTGAGCGTGTAGTCTAAAAAAGACTTACTCTGCAACAGCTGCTTGGTTATCTGAGTTGCTGTAAATTAATAGTGGTTCTGACTCACCATTAATTACCGACTCATCAATCACAACCTTGCTTACATCTGTAGAAGATGGCAGTTCATACATAGTTTCTAGTAGAACCCCCTCCAAAATAGAGCGTAGACCACGAGCACCTGTTTTACGGTTCATTGCTTTCTTAGCAATGGCACGTAAAGCATCTTCGCGGAATTCTAGCTCTGTATCCTCAAGTTCAAATAATGCTGCGTACTGTTTCGTCAGTGCATTCTTTGGCTCACAAAGGATTTGGATTAACGCTTCTTCATCAAGCTCTGTCAGTGTTGTTGTAACAGGTAGACGACCGATGAATTCTGGAATTAAACCATACTTCACTAGATCTTCAGGTTCTACTTGAGTGAACAATTCACCGATAGTTTTGGTTTCGTCTTTTGAACGCACTTCTGCGCCGAAGCCGATACTTGAACCTGTTTCTACACGTTGCTCAATCACTTTATCTAGGCCTGCAAACGCACCACCACAGATAAATAGGATCTTAGACGTGTCCACTTGCAAGAACTCTTGCTGTGGATGCTTACGACCACCTTGAGGTGGAACTGAAGCCACGGTACCTTCAACAAGTTTTAGTAGAGCTTGCTGTACACCTTCACCAGATACGTCACGCGTAATTGATGGGTTTTCAGCTTTACGAGAAATCTTGTCGATTTCATCAATGTAAACAATGCCGCGTTCCGCTTTCGCTACGTCGTAATCACATTTCTGAAGCAACTTCTGGATGATATTTTCAACATCTTCGCCCACGTAACCCGCTTCGGTTAGTGTTGTTGCGTCTGCCATTGTGAAAGGAACGTCTAGGAAACGAGCCAGTGTTTCAGCAAGTAGTGTTTTGCCACTACCAGTAGGACCGATAAGAAGAATGTTACTCTTACCTAACTCTACGCCTTCAGCCGTTGTATCACCATTACGTAAACGCTTGTAGTGGTTATATACCGCAACTGCTAGCACTTTTTTCGCGTATTCCTGACCGATTACATAGTCGTCAAGATGCTCACGAATCTCACGCGGCGTTGGCAGCGATTCAGATTCTTTCTTAGGAAGAACATCTTTAATTTCTTCACGAATAATGTCGTTACATAGATCGACACATTCATCACAAATGTAAACAGAAGGACCTGCGATTAACTTGCGAACTTCGTGTTGGCTTTTGCCACAGAAAGAGCAGTAAAGCAGTTTACTGCTACCACCCTCTTTGCTTTTGTCTGTCATTCGCTAACCTCTTAGCCTGTACTCTCTATGTTTGAGTGTATATCAATTTGAATCACTTTGCGTTAAACAATTGCCTTGCAATTATTGGCCGCGATGATTAAGAACTGAATCCACCAAACCGTATTCCACTGATTGCTCAGCAGACATGAAATTGTCACGATCTGTATGTTGCTCAATAACTTCTAGAGGCTGACCTGTGTGCTCCGCCAATAGCTTATTTAGCTTTTGTTTGATCGTTAGGATCTCTTGCGCATGAATTTGAATATCAGACGCTTGACCTTGGAAGCCGCCAAGTGGCTGGTGAATCATCACACGTGAATTTGGAAGCGCGTGACGCTTACCAGGAGCACCACCCGCTAGTAAGAATGCTCCCATAGAACACGCTTGACCCATACATACTGTGCTCACGTTTGGTTTGATGAACTGCATTGTGTCGTAAATAGACATACCTGCAGTTACGCTACCGCCTGGTGAGTTGATGTAAAGATAGATATCTTTGTCTGGGTTTTCTGATTCCAAGAAAAGCATTTGAGCCACGACAAGGTTTGCCATGTGGTCTTCAACTTGACCGGTTAAGAAAATGATACGTTCTTTTAACAGACGAGAATAGATATCGTAAGAGCGTTCACCACGGGAAGTTTGTTCAACCACCATAGGAACTAACGCGTCCATAATCGATGGCATTGTATTTTTTTCTTGGTAGCTCATATTCTTATGTCCCTAAAATAAATGGCCCGAATGATTAAATCATACGGACCATTGTTAGCAGAATTGTTGACCGTACGTCAACCTTCTACATCAGATATTACTATATTATGCAGGTTGCTGATTCATTAGCTCGCTGAAGCTAACTTCTTTATCAGAAACTTGAGCTTTAGCGATGATTGCATCAACTGCTTGCTCTTCTAAAGCAACGTTACGCATATTGTTCATCATTTGCTCGTTTTGCTCGTAGTAAGCAATAACTTCTGTTGGGTCTTCGTATGCTGTAGCCATCTCTTCGATGATAGCTTTAACTTTCTCGTCATCAGCTTCTAGCTCTTCAGTCTTGATTACTTCACCAAGAAGAAGGCCTACAACTACGCGACGTTTAGCTTGCTCTTCGAACAGCTCACGTGGAAGTTGGTCAGCAGCTTCAGTGTTGCCACCGAAACGTTGAGCAGCTTGTTGACGTAGAACACCGATCTCTTGATCGATAAGAGCAGAAGGTACGTCGATGTTGTTTTCGTTAACTAGACCGTCGATAGCTTGCTCTTTGATGCGGTTCTTAACAGCTTGCTTAAGCTCACGCTCCATGTTCTTACGAACTTCAGCTTTAAGACCTTCAACGCCGTCAGCAGCGCCGAACTTAGAAACGAATTCTTCGTTTAGTTCTGGAAGTTCACGAGCTTCAACTTTGTTCAACTTGATAGAGAACTTAGCTGATTTACCTTTTAGGTTTTCAGCGTGGTAATCTTCTGGGAAGTTTACGTCGATTTCGAATTCCATGCCTGCTGTTTTACCAACGATACCGTCTTCAAAACCAGGGATCATGCGACCAGCACCCATCTCTAGTGGGAAGTTCTCAGCTTTACCGCCTTCGAACTCTTCACCGTCGATAGAACCAACGAAGTCGATAGTTGCACGAGAGCTAGCGTCAGCTGCAGTTTCAACTTCAGTCCAAGTTGCTTGTTGCTTACGTAGAGTTTCGATCATCTCTTCAACGTCAGCTTCTTTAACTTCTACTGCAGGTTTCTCAACAGTGATGTTCTCTAGACCTTTCAGCTCAACTTCTGGGTAAACTTCAAAAGTTGCGTTGAATACTAGGTCAGCGCCTTCGCTGTTTTCAACTGGTGCGAAAGTAGGTGCGCCAGCTGGGTTGATTTTCTCTTTAACGATCGCTTCGATGAAGTGACGTTGCATTACTTCGCCCATCACGTCTTGACGTACTGCTTTGCCGTACATTTTAGCAACCATCTTCATTGGCACTTTGCCTTTACGGAAACCATCGAAACGACGATTTTTCGCGATGTTGCGTAGTTCAGCTGTAACTGCATCTTCGATGTTAGCAGCAGGAACAGTAATATTAAGACGGCGCTCTAGGCCTTCTAGCGTTTCAACAGTAACTTGCATTATATAAACCTCAAAACTGGCTCAGTAATCTGAGCATATGAGCCGTAACTTAGCTTTAATTCAAAAGCCGACGTTGTTGGCTGCATCCTTGTGTAGTGCTCTATCCGAACACCTAATTTAAAATCGAGCATTGATGTCTGAATTGACTATTCAACCAAACACCAGACTAATCAGCGATATCTTCGTTCTTCACACGCCGACTTGAACGTAATAAAGCTTGTTTTAAGAAACAAGAAAGGTATCTCCGATTAGCCTCAGGACAGAGATTTTAGACGCGACATTCTAGCGATCTGTTTAATCTCTGTCGAGCCGTTCACCTCTGCTTAATGATGAATGCTCTAAATTCGTTCAACCAAATGATAAAAAAACAATCAAAACATCACTTAGCACAACAGAAATGGGGACAATAGCGACTTTTTCAAGGGAATCGAGGCCTTTTTTTGCTAAAAACCTTAAAAAGAGATCTTGCTCTTGTTTTACCCCTCAGAGTCGATAAGTTTTTCAACAATCTCTGTTACAAAGCCTTAACCTACAGCCATCTGTTGGCTCTCAATTTTCAGCTAAAACACCGTTATTAACTGCAATATACGAGAGAATACAGGCGTATTTGTGTTATCTAAGATTGAGCGGAGAGCCTTCATGTTTCGAGCTTTGAGCCCCCCTTTACTGCTGGCAGTCACCTATTGTTTACTCATGGTCGTTGGTGGTCATTGGATCTGGGGATCAAGCCACCAAAGTTTGTTAAATGATCACCAATCCAAGCTAGATAGGTTTTCTGTTCATATATCTAGCCAATTGGACAAGTTCGCCCACATCCCGGAGCTGCTATCAAAGGATAAAGAACTGATCGACGCCCTACATTCACCAAGCAATTCTGCCCAGATAGAACTCACCAACCGCTATCTAGAGCACGTCAACACAGTGATTCAGGCATCCGACACCTATTTATTGGATAGCATCGGCACCACTATCGCAGCCAGCAACTGGAACCTTGAACACTCGTTTGTCGGGCGTAATTTTGCGTTTCGCCCCTACTATCAACAAGCGATTCTCGGCAATGAGAATCAGTATTTTGCTTTAGGTTCTACTTCGGGGAAACGGGGTTATTATTATTCCTTTCCTGTCTCCTACGCGGCTGAAATCATTGGCGTGATTGTCGTAAAAATGGATTTATCACTGATTGAAACAAGTTGGAAAGGCAAACAGAGTTATTTTGTTGCTGACGATAAAGACCAGATTGTTTTTATGTCAAGTAATCCAGAATGGTTACTCAAAAGCCTCCAACCACTCAATAAAGCCCAACAGGCTCGAATTCAAGAAAGTAGGCAGTATCTAGATACAAAAATCGAGAGTCTGCATTTTTCAGGAGATTTGGAGAGCTCTACCAGCAGTATTAAGTCAACGCATAAACTCGTTCAAGAGCACTTTTTCACTTCCTCACGTTTTTTGGATGACCCCAAATTAACCGTCCGGGTATTCTCTCCGACACACTTAGTTTGGTGGGATTTGATCGCCTATATGGTGGTGTTGAGCTTAGTATTTGCGATTATTTATCTCACCATACAACTCAACAACCATCGCCAACAAAGACGTGCCCAGATCGATAGGCTGCAATCTGAAGCCAAACAAAAGCTGGAATTTCAAGTTCTTGAGCGCACATCAGAACTGCACGTTGAGATCAAGCACCGTATCGAAACAGAACAGATACTCAGACAGACACAAGACGAGCTAATACAAGCAGCAAAGCTGGCAGTATTAGGTCAGATGTCAGCAAGCATCAGCCATGAACTGAATAACCCATTAGCGGCTATTCGCAGTTATGCAGACAATGGCCGACTCTTTCTTGAAAAAGAGAAGACAGACCGAGTCGATGACAACCTCTCTCGGATTTCAGCACTGACGGATCGTATGGCAAAAATAAGCCATCAACTCCGTTCCTTCGCTAAGAAATCCACGGCGGAAGAGCTACACACGTTGCAGATACTGCCTATTCTTCATTCCTCAAAAGAACTAATGAAACCGCAGTTAAAGACTGAGCGAGTCAAAGTAAATGAGCTTCCTGAAATCTTCGACGCCTGCGTGCTCGCCAATGCGATTCAATTGGAACAGGTAATCATTAACCTACTGACCAATGCTGTTCAAGCTATGGAAAATCAAGAAGATAAACAATTGGCTATCCTGTTAGAGATTAGCGAATCAGATAACGCACAATCAAAAACTCTGTTGATTCATGTCGATGACAATGGCCCCGGTTTTGTCTCGTCTACGACGGGACACTTTTTTGAACCCTTTCATACCACTAAAAAAAATGGACTTGGACTCGGGCTGTCGATTTCTCAACAAATAATCAGCGGAATTAACGGCAAACTAGTGACAGGAGTCAGTCCGCAAGGCGGTGCTCGTTTTACTATTGAACTCCCGATAGTGTCCGACGAGCAACGTTCCAAAAAGAACAAAATGGACTGAAGCAAAACAAAAATTTCAGCGATATTCAGTATAAAAGAGTAAAGGAATAACTATGTGTGACGTCTATTTCATTGATGATGAATCCGATTTAAGGATGGCAATTGAGCAGAGCTTCGAGCTCGCTGACATTAATGCTGAATTCTTTCATGATGCAGAATCAGCACTACTTGCGATCCAAAAAAATGGTCTTCCCCATGTGATCATCACAGATATTTGTTTACCGGGTATTTCTGGACATGATCTACTCAACACTGCCATGCACAAAGATAAAGAGATTCCTGTCATCATGATCACCGGGCATGGTGATATATCAATGGCCGTGCAAGCTATCCATGATGGTGCCTATGATTTCATTGAAAAACCATTTGCCAATGAGCGTTTGATCGAAACCACCAAACGGGCGATCGAAAAACGCCGATTGACCCTCGAAAACCAAGAACTGAAACGTTCGTTGAAAGCGAGTAAAGCACTGGGTCCAAGAATCATTGGTGACACGCCATCGATGACTGAGCTTCGTTCGATCATCACTCACGTCGCCGATACCAACGCCGATATTTTATTGTTTGGCGAAACGGGAACAGGTAAAGAACTAGTCGCACGTTCCCTACATGAACAAAGCAGCCGTCGAGAGCAAAATTTTGTCGCAGTCAATTGTGGTGCCGTTCCTGAGAACCTGATTGAAAGTGAGCTCTATGGCCATGAAAAAGGCGCTTTCACGGGGGCTGATAGCAAACGCGTAGGTAAGTTTGAGTTTGCACAAGGCGGCACCCTGTTCTTAGATGAAATAGAATCCATGCCAATGCAAGCGCAGATACGTCTGTTACGCGTATTACAAGAACGTGTCATTGAAAGGGTTGGCTCAAACGGTTTGGTTCCTCTCGATATTCGAGTGATTGCAGCAACTAAAGTCGACCTAAAGAAAGCCGCTGAAGAAGGCACTTTTCGCCAAGACCTTTATTACCGACTCAATGTCGTGACCTTAGATTTACCTTCACTAAGAAGTAGACAGGAAGACATCCCAGCACTCTTTCACCATTTCTTGCTCGTCGCAGCAGCGCGTTATGGTAAAACAGCCCCTGCACTGCCACAAACAGAACTGCACGCGCTTTTAGCTCATGATTGGCCCGGAAATGTACGAGAACTACGTAATACTGCGGAGCGTTTTGTACTTTTAGGTAAGCTTTCTCATTTATCAGACAACACCGTTAAGTCAAACCAACACTTATCGCTAGCTGAGTTGGTCTCTGACTTTGAGAAAAGTGCACTAAAGCAAGCGCTTATTGAGTGTAACGGCAGTATAAAAGAGACCATGGAAAGGCTTCAACTTCCACGCAAAACCCTTTACGACAAGATGCAAAAATACCAGCTTGCAAAAGAATCGTATCGACAAAGAGAAAACTAAACTATTTTTGTGAGCAAGATCACCTATACTTATTTCGGTCATAGGATGTTCTACGATCAAAATAGTGAGGAGATGGTTATGGGTGAGAAAACGAGAGTGCCATCCATTACTGACACACTTGAAATAGATGGTGTTTATTACATCGATCAGCATGTCGACTTAAACACACCGGAGTTAGAAGCAAAAAGGTCCCTCTATCAACAGAGCGACCATCATTTGAACTTCGGTAAAAATATTGATGAGGAGGTCTAACGACCTCCTTTTTTCCATTCTAATTGTTCTTTTTCTATTTTACGCAAACAATGCCCACACTTACTTAGTGATAATTTCTGGTCCCATCAATGTGGTTGGTAGCCATGTCGAAACCCAAGGCACGTACGTTACGATAATCAGGAATAAGAACATCACGCCTACCCAAGGCAGTGCCGCTTTTACTACGTTCATCATCGACATCTTGGCGACCCCTGCGGTCACAAACAAGTTGAGTCCAACAGGCGGCGTTATCATCCCTATCTCCATATTCACTACCATCATGATACCTAGGTGGATTGGGTCGATACCGAGTGCAATAGCGATTGGGAATACCAATGGCGCAACGATGATCAGCAAGCCTGATGGCTCCATGAACTGACCGCCAATTAAGAGTAAAACATTCACTACAATCAAGAAGGTGATCGGACCTAAACCCGCAGATAGCATAGACTCAGTGATCATTTGAGGAATACGTTCTTCGGTTAGTACATGCTTAAGAATCAGAGCGTTGGCAATGATAAACAGCAGCATAATCGTCAGCTTGCCTGCATCGTACAGCGTGTCTTTGGTGTCTTTGTGGAAGAAGGTTTGGAACACTTTTACCAAAGCCGGTTTTGTATTGTTCTTGTCAGCAAATGGCCCCATATCTTTATAGATAAAATTGGCAATGAAGAAGGCATACACCGCAGCCACTGCCGCCGCTTCTGTCGGAGTAAAGATACCGCCGTAGATACCGCCCAGAATGATGACAATCAATAACAAGCCCCAGCTCGCATCTTTTGCTGCCGAAAACATCTCACCCCAACCCACAAATGGCTGTGCCGGAATCTTCTTAATACGCGCCGCAATGTAGATAGCAATCATCAACATCACACCCGCCAACAGGCCAGGAATTACACCGCCTAGGAACATACGACCTACCGATACATCCGTCGCCGCTGCGTATACCACCATCACAATTGAAGGCGGAATCAAGATACCCAGAGTACCTGCGTTACAGATAACCCCAGCTGCGAATTCTTTTGTGTAACCGTTTTTGATCATCCCTGCGATAACAATACTACCGATCGCCACTACCGTTGCAGGAGATGAACCAGAAAGGGCTGCGAACATCATACATGCCACAACCGATGCCATCGCCAAGCCGCCGCGGAACCAACCCACCATCGCGATTGCAAAACGGATAATACGTTTCGCCACGCCACCTGTAGACATGAAGCTAGAGGCCAAGATAAAGAAAGGAATCGCTAAGAGTGTGTAGTGGCCTGCAAAAGCATTAAACAGCGTTTGTGCAACGGATGCCAAAGAAGCATCAGAATGCATCAATAAGAATATGACGCTTGATAAACCGAGGGAAATCGCAATTGGTACACCGACCAACATAAAAGCAATTACCATTAAAAATAGAAATAACATTGCCATGATTAGTCTTCCTTCCCGTTAGATTTTGTACCCGACTCATTCGCCTTGTTTTCCTTAGTCGAATCCAATACCGCTGTCGCGTCTTCGTCAGAACCCGCTAGCACGTCCGCTTTCAACGCATCCAGCTCTTCTTCGGCTTCATGGCCTGCAATCATGCGGTCGAGTTTGCCTGTTACGACTTGATAAGCCACTTGAGCAAAACGGAATGTAAGCATTGCCATACCAATCGGCAGCGCCATGTAAGGAATAAAACGTGGCAGTTTCTCATATCGCTCGCCTTCATTCAGCCAGTCAGCAAGAAACTGAAGCATCTCTGGCATAGGGATATCATCGGTTTCATACCATGCGCGATCAGTCGCGAATGGGTACCAATAATTCCAAGAGCCGATAAGCAGTAACACTGAGAATGCTAGACAGCTGGTCACCGCGATTAACGCATACACTTTGCGTAGCTTTTCAGGGGCAAGGTTGATAATCACATCAACACCAATGTGGAAGTGTTTTTTCACGCCGTAAGATGCGCCGACCAACACCATCCATGCAAACATGAATACCGTCAGTTCCAATGCCCATAAAATGTTGTCATTGAATGCGTATCGAAATACCACATTGGCAAAAGTAAGTAGCGTCATTGCGCCAAGGAAAAATGCGATTAATGACTCTTCAATCACATCCGTAACTCTTCCGACTTTGGAAAAAAGAGAGGTTTCCAGTGCTGATTCGCTAGAATTTGGTTGTTCCATTTGAGGCTTTTCCATAATTGACTCCGCTTATAATTGTTTTAATAAGAAGTGGCGAAAACGCTCGCCACTTCTTTAGCGGTGTTATTGGTTTGAAGCTAGTGCTGCATCGATAAGGTCTGAACCGATGTCTTTTTCAAACTTCTTCCATACTGGTTGAAGTGCCGTTACCCATGCTTGACGCTGATCTGGCGTCAGCGTACGAACCTCACCACCGGCTTCGATGATGTTATTTTTGTTCGCTAGGTTAACTTTTGAAGATTCAGCATTACGCGTCTCAGACACTTCTTGAACGATAGTACCAAGTTGTGTTCGTACATCTTCAGGTAGGTCCTTCCAGAAGTCGTTTGAGGTTACAACTAGGTAATCCAAGATACCGTGATTGGTTTCAGTCACGCCGTCTTGTACTTCAAAAAACTTCTTACCGTAAATGTTTGACCATGTATTCTCTTGGCCATCGATAACCTTAGTTTGTAGGCCACCATACACTTCTTTGAAAGACATCTTCTGTGGGTTAGCGCCTAGCTGTTCAAACTGAGCAACCAATACGTCTGATGCTTGAACACGGAATTTCAAACCTTCCGCGTCCTCAGGGCTGATTAGAGGTTTGTTCGCCGACATCTGTTTCATACCGTTATGCCAAAACGCTAATCCCTGTAGGCCACGACGCTTCATTGCATTCTTCAGTTTTTCACCAGATTCTGAGTTTTGGAAACGGTCAACGGCGTCTACATCTTCAAATAGGAACGGAAGGTCAAAAATGCGGTATTTCTTAGTGAACTTCTCAAACTTAGACAGCGAAGGTGCCGCCATTTGAACATCACCATTTAACAGGGCTTCCAGTACCTTATTATCATCGTAAAGCGTCGAGTTAGGGAAAACTTGCATACAAGCTTTACCATTCATTTCAGTGTTTACTCGCTCTTCTAGTAGAGAAGCGGCAATGCCTTTCGGGTGCTTATCGGTATTAGTTACGTGACTGAACTTAATCACGATTTCACCAGGGTCACAGTTTGCAGCAGCATTAAAACTGGTGAGCGCCAGAGCAGATACAGACAGCAGAGTAAGAGGCTTAAACATTATTATTCTCCTTAGTAAACAAAGCAGCCCATCAATGGGAACTGCGTACTTTCACTAAGGCAATTAGCGCGCCATATTGATACAAAACATTAACAAGCCTTTAACCACAAGGCTTCATCATAGTTGCCAACATGAGTCGCCAGCGCTTTGCAAAATTTAATGGGTGGAAAATGACACATAGAATATTTATAAATGGGTGGGAGTTGACCAAAGCATCAGTGATAAATGAGGTCTGACCAAAAGCCCCTTTCACGATGATGCCTTGAAGTAATTTCGACCTATCCTGTAGAGTGCTGCACAACTTAGTCAGATTTACTGATCCACTACTTACCAAGAGTTGCTACCCATGAGTCAGATCTACCATCACCCAGTACAGATTTACTACGAAGATACCGATCACTCAGGTGTGGTTTATCACCCTAACTTTCTTAAATACTTTGAGCGTGCACGCGAGCATGTGTTGGGCAGCGATAAACTGGCGACATTATGGAATGAGCATGGACTGGGGTTTGCGGTGTATAAAGCCAATATGACCTTTCAAGACGGCGTTGAGTTCGCAGAGATCTGCGATATCCGAACCTCTTTTGAACTCGATGGCAAATACAAAACCTTATGGCGACAAGAGGTATGGCGTAAAGATGCAACCAAACCCGCCGTGATTGGTGATATTGAAATGGTTTGCCTAGATAAAGACAAACAACTTCAGCCAGTACCCGCTGAAGTATTAAAAGCGATGCTTGGCGAAACGAGTTAACCAATATTACGAGTGGCTGAAAGTGCGAGTGGCTAAGAGTGTGCTTTTTTCAAGATTAGAGGTTCAAGTTTCTAGTATAACGAGCGCACACTCAGCCAAGTAGCTTAGCTACTGGGAAGCATTTCATCTCTAATTGCACCGGAAGCGTTGCACCACCAAGCGTCACGGCAAATCGGAATTGGTCATCTAACCTTCCTAAACTGCATTGCCAGTCAGCAGAAACATCGCCTTGTTCAATAACATCCAACCCAACTCTGTTATGTACAATGATTTCGCCACATAACTCTGGTTGTAAACCCAACGAATGAAGTGGCAGTGTTTGTTCAGTCAGATTAGAAAAATCGAACGAAAAACTTTTCAATGATGTGGCCAACCCCTTACCCGTCGCTTTGATGTACGACTCTTTCAGTGCCCACAAGTCAAAAAAGCGCTCTCTTTGAGATACGTCATCCAGTTCGAGTAAGTCGTTAATCTCAAACTCCGAAAAGTAATGCTTCATGATCGCCGCTATGTTGGTCGAGCTTCTTGCATGTTCAATATCCACCCCAAGCTGTAGTGGTTGTCCTTTTGTTTGGCATACCGCGATTAACAAATGTTCTTTGCTATGACTGATATTAAAATTCAGGCCAGTTTCTATCTGTTGCTTCTCAACTAAGCTTGGTTTGCCTTTTTCACCATATTCAAAGCGCCACTCTTCAGGCTGCAAACAAGAGTAACGAGATAGGATCGCTCTCAAACAGCTTCGCACATACAGAGCTTGAGCCTGAGATGAAGGCATTCGATAACGCTCAACTTTGGCTACTTCATCGGCAGTAAGTTTCTGTTTTAGGCGCGACACATGATCACTATCTTCATCCAAATCACTTAAAGAACAAAGCCACAAATCAATGACTAACGTTTCCGTCTTTCTAGCACTCATTTCTTAAAAATCACTCACCATAAAGCCATCAGTAAAACATCAAAACGAACAAATTTAACCCACCTATGTTTTGAGGTAAACATAGAGAGCTTGGCCAGAAAACTCCCTTCATATGCGGATTTAAAACTCATTTTTCAAATAATAACAAATTGAAACATAGATCACACTGAGCCTTACTGAACAATTACCTATTAAACATTACTTACAAAAACCTGACGTAGATCTCACTACCCTATAAAATAGAGTATAAACACTAAAAAACCACCTGTACCTGTTAAATATCAATAAGTTAAATTTAATTAAAACACAAAAAACAAAAACACACTCAATTCATCTGGTCTGAACAGATCGTGGCGGCCTTTAGGAGCATTGTATCGATTACGTACCTCGGGTAGCCTGCTCAACCATTAAACAAATTCACATGTTTTTATTGCGGATATCTGCTTTAACAAAAGCAGTACTTTGGACAGGATTTTAATGGACACAACCCTCACATTCGAATGCCTCTCCCGCGCATGAAACACGTTCTCAATTCCCGTAAGTCAATGCACTTCGAAGGCCTAATTTCTATCTGGTTGCCGCCACTCAGCAACCTGAATTTTCAGCTGCGCTTCCCTAAATCTGTTTCAGATTTTCTTCCTATAGCTTTAAAAGCGCAGCCTCAAAACACGACATCACTTTCTGTGATTTCTAGTGGAGACTCATAATGAGCCAACCCGAAAAAAACACACCGGAATCAGTCGACGACACTCGACTTAATAAACGTCTTAAAGACATGCCTATTGCTATCGTTGGTATGGCAAGCATGTTTGCGAACTCTCGTTACTTAAACAAGTTCTGGGATTTGATCAGTGAAAAGATCGATGCCATTACCGAAGTACCTGATACGCACTGGCGTCCAGAAGATTACTATGATTCAGATCGTACTGCGCCAGACAAATCTTACTGCAAGCGTGGTGGTTTCATCCCTGAAGTGGACTTCAACCCAATGGAGTTCGGCCTTCCGCCAAATATCCTAGAACTGACTGATACCTCACAGCTGCTTTCTCTGATCGTGGCAAAGGAAGTACTCGAAGACGCCAAGCTGCCTGAAGGTTACGATCGCGACAAGATCGGTATTACGCTTGGTGTTGGTGGTGGTCAGAAGATTGCTCAAAGCTTGAATGCTCGTCTTCAATACCCTGTTTTAAAAAAAGTCTTCAAGAGCAGTGGCATCAACGACGAAGACAGCGAAATGCTGATCAAAAAATTCCAAGACCAATACATCCACTGGGAAGAGAACTCATTCCCTGGTTCATTGGGTAACGTAATTTCAGGTCGTATTGCTAATCGCTTTGACCTTGGTGGCATCAACTGTGTAGTAGACGCTGCTTGTGCAGGTTCTCTAGCCGCAATGCGTATGGCTCTAAGTGAGCTGGTTGAAGGCCGCAGTGAAATGATGATCACTGGTGGTGTGTGTACTGATAACTCGCCAACCATGTACATGAGCTTCTCTAAAACACCTGCATTTACCACCAATGAAACCATTCAACCTTTCGATATCGATTCAAAAGGGATGATGATTGGTGAAGGCATCGGCATGGTTGCTCTTAAGCGTCTTGAAGATGCTGAGCGCGATGGCGACAGAATCTACTCAGTGATTAAAGGTGTCGGTTCTTCTTCGGACGGTAAGTTCAAGAGTATTTACGCTCCTCGCCCTGAAGGACAAGCAAAAGCACTAAAACGCGCTTACGATGATGCTGGTTTCGCACCGCACACGCTTGGCCTTTTAGAAGCGCACGGTACAGGAACAGCAGCAGGTGATGTTGCCGAATTTGGTGGCTTAAACTCGGTATTCAGTGAGAACAACGAAGAGAAGCAACACATTGCGTTAGGCTCTGTAAAATCTCAAATTGGTCACACCAAATCAACCGCGGGTACTGCAGGTTTAATCAAAGCAGCACTGGCACTGCATCACAAAGTACTGCCGCCAACGATTAACGTATCGGCTCCGAATCCTAAACTAGATATCGAGAACTCTCCGTTCTACCTAAACACACAAACGCGTCCTTGGATGAAACGTGTCGACGGCACACCACGCCGTGCAGGTATCAGCTCGTTCGGATTTGGTGGCACGAACTTCCACGTTGTATTAGAAGAGTACACACCAGAGCACGCTCGCGGCGACAAATACCGTCAGCGCCAAGTACCACAAACTCTGTTGTTCAGCGCAGAATCTCGCCAAACATTGATCAATGAATTGAAACAGATTTCAACTCAAGCTGCCGATGCTGCATTCAAACTGGAAGCACTTGCAGAGCAACACGCTCTGCGTGAAGTTAACGCTCAGCATGCTCGTATTGGTTTAGTCGTTACTGATCAAGCAGACCTTCAAGCGCAACTGACTCAAGCGGTTTCTATGCTTGAGAGCCAAACCAAAGCACATTGGCAGATGCCAAGCGGTACTAGCTATCGTGAGTCGGCACTGATTGCTGAAAACGGCGCAGGTAAAGTGGCAGCGCTATTTGCTGGTCAAGGTTCGCAATACCTAAACATGGGGCGCGAGCTTGCATGTCACTACCCTGAAATGCGTCAACAGCTTGCTCAAGCGGATCAGGTATTTGGTCAACACAAGAAAACGGCTCTGTCGCAAATTCTATTCCCAATTCCAACCTTCACACCAGAAGCAACCAAAGCTCAAGAAGCGGTACTAACCAACACGGCCAATGCGCAAAGTGCGATTGGTACTGTGTCTATGGGTCAGTTCGACATCATGACTCAAGCTGGCTTCAAAGCAGACATGGTCGCAGGCCACAGCTTTGGTGAGCTAAGCGCACTATGTGCATCGGGTGTTATCTCGCAAGACGATTACTACCAGCTAGCTTTCGCTCGTGGCGATGCGATGGCAGCGACACCAGAACAAGGTGACAGCGGTACGATGTTTGCGGTCATCCTAGACGCAGACAAACTTCCAGCCGTTGAAAACTGTATCAGCCAATTCGAAGGCGTGAGTATTGCCAACTACAACGCTCCGACTCAACTGGTTATTGCAGGTCCAACTGCAACGGTTCAACAAGCAGCACAAGCGCTAACTGAACAAGGCTTCAAAGCGATTGCTCTGCCAGTGTCTGGTGCTTTCCACACACCGCTTGTTGCTCACGCTCAAAAACCATTTGCTGCTGCAATTGATAAAGCTTCATTTAGCGCTCCAACGCTGCCGCTTTACTCAAACGCAACGGGCAAATTGCACAGCAAAGACGCGAAAGCGATCAAGAAAGCGTTCAAGCAACACATGCTGCAATCGGTTCGTTTCAGCGAACAAATTGAAGCGATGTATGAAGCAGGTGCTCGTGTATTCGTAGAGTTCGGTCCGAAGAACATTCTTCAAAAGCTGGTTGATAAAACATTGGCTGATAAGAACGAAGAGCTTTACGCAATCAGCATCAACCCAAGCCCTAAAGGCGACAGTGACCAACAGCTTCGCTTAGCGGCGGTTCAACTGTGCGTGGCAGGTGTTTCATTAGACAACATTGACCCTTACCAAGCTGACATTGCTGAACCTGCAAAGGCATCACCAATGAACATCAAGCTGAATGCAACCAACTACATCAGCCCTGCTACTCGTAAGAAAATGGATCAATCATTGGCTTCGGGCAACGTCACCGAAAAGACTGAGATTGTTGAAGTGAAAGTTGAAGTCGAGAAAATCGTGGAAAAAGAAGTGATTAAAACAGAAATCGTTGAAGTACCTGTGGCTGCGCCTCAAGCTTCAAATGTACAACAGTCAACTACTCCAGCACCAAGTGCACAAGTAGCAACAGCAGCTCAGCAACCACAAGTGGCGCAACCTGCACCAGCGACTAGTCAACCAACAGCTCAAGTAACGGTTGATGAGTCTTCACTGCAATCGTTCTTCAATGCTCAACAACAAGCAGCAGAAGTACATCAGCAGTTCCTTGCAATTCCTCAGCAATACGGTGACACGTTCAACACCCTAATGTCTGAGCAAGCGAAAATGGCAACAGCAGGCGTAGCAATTCCTGAGAACCTGCAACGTTCTATGGAGATGTTCCACCAGCACCAAGCTGAAACGCTAAAAGCTCACGCTCATTACCTAGAAATGCAAGCGCACAGCAACAACTCAGCACTTAACATGCTGACGCAAGGTTCAGTCGAAACAGCACAACCAACATTCGTTGCGCCAGTAAATACTCAGCCAGCATTTCAAGCTACTCCAACCGCTATCGTTCAAGAGCCGGTAGCTCAAGTACAAGCGACTCCTGTACAAGCTCAGTCGGTTCAAGCTGCGCCGGTTCAAAATACAACAACTCAGAAAGCTCCAGTACAGAAAACCGCTCCGGCTCCACAAGTAGCGGCTCAAGCGGCAGCGCCTGTTGCAGCTCAGCCTGTGCCTGTTAAAGCGCAACCGGCTCCTGTAGCTGCACCAGTAGCAGTACAAACAGCCGATGCTGAAAAAGTGATGCTAGAAGTGGTCGCTGAGAAAACGGGTTACCCAACGGAAATGCTTGATCTAGAAATGGACATGGAAGCAGACCTTGGTATCGACTCAATCAAGCGTGTTGAGATTCTTGGTACGGTTCAAGATGAAATGCCAAACCTACCTGAGCTGAACCCTGAAGATTTAGCTGAGTGTCGTACTCTTGGCGAAATCGTCGGCTACATGAACAGTAAAAGCATGAACAGCAAGATGCCAGTATCAGCGCCTGTTGCCGCACAGCCAAGCGCAACCGAGCCTGTTCAAACATCTAATGGTCTTGATGCAAAAGTCGTTCAACAAACCATGTTAGAAGTGGTTGCTGAGAAGACAGGTTACCCAACGGAAATGCTTGATCTAGAAATGGACATGGAAGCAGATCTTGGTATCGACTCAATCAAACGTGTTGAAATTCTAGGTACGGTTCAAGATGAACTGCCTACTCTTCCAGAGCTAAACCCTGAAGATTTAGCTGAGTGTCGCACTCTTGGCGAAATCGTTGCTTACATGAACAGCAAACTTCCAGCTTCGGCACCAGTAGTCGCTCAAACTGCAGAAACTTCAGTTCAAGCAGCTAGCGGTTTAGATGCAGCTGTAGTTCAGAAAACCATGTTAGAAGTGGTAGCAGAGAAGACGGGCTACCCGACTGAAATGCTAGACCTAGCAATGGACATGGAAGCAGACCTTGGCATCGACTCAATCAAACGTGTTGAGATCCTTGGTACGGTTCAAGACCAGCTACCAACATTGCCAGAGCTAAACCCTGAAGATCTCGCTGAGTGTCGTACTCTAGGTGAAATCGTTGCTTACATGAATACTAAAAGCATGAACAGCAAGCTTCCGACTTCTGCTCCAGTCGCAACTCAAGTATCAGCACCAGCGCAAGCAGTATCAAGCGGTTTAAACGCAGAACAAGTTCAAAGCACAATGCTGAGCGTAGTCGCTGATAAAACGGGCTACCCAACAGAAATGCTCGACCTAGCAATGGACATGGAAGCAGACCTTGGCATCGACTCAATCAAACGTGTTGAGATCCTTGGTACAGTTCAAGACCAGCTACCAACATTGCCAGAACTAAACCCTGAAGACCTCGCTGAGTGTCGCACTCTTGGCGAAATCGTTGACTACATGAATAGCAAGTTAGCTCCTAGTTCGGAAGCAGCGACAGTAGCTCCTGCTGCAGAAGTAGAGGCAATTGCAGAAAGCACGAGCAATGACCTAAACCCTGCCCATGTTCAATCAACAATGATGGAAGTGGTTGCCGATAAAACAGGCTACCCAGCAGAAATGCTCGACCTAGCGATGGACATGGAAGCAGACCTTGGCATCGACTCAATCAAACGTGTTGAGATTCTGGGTACGGTTCAAAACCAGCTACCAACGCTGCCAGAGCTAAACCCTGAAGACTTAGCTGAGTGTCGTACGCTTGGTGAAATCGTTACCTACATGCAAAGCAAGCTATCCGCAGCTGCACCTGTAGCGACTGCTAAAACTGAATCAGTAACGCCTATCGCAGAAACAGTGACAGCGGAACTTCCTCCACACAATGAGGTAGCGCTAAAAAAGCTACCAGCGGCAGATAAACTCGTCGATTGTTTCTCAAAAGACGCTTGTGTCGTGATCACAGATGATGGTCACAACGCTGGTGTTCTAGCAGAAAAGTTGACCGCTAACGGCATTCAAGTTGCCGTAGTGCGTAGTGCCCTTTCTGCCGCGTCACCTTTAAACAGTGAAATCGCAAGCTACACACTCAACAGTATCGATGATGCTGGTGTGACAGCTGTGATTAACGACATCGAAGCAGACCTTAAAACGTCGAACAAAGTGATTGCTGGCTTCATTCACCTGCAAGCTATCGTTGATGCAAAACAAAGCAACGAGCAAGCGGTTAACTTGAATGCAGACTCAAGAGCTTCACTAACCACAGCGTTCTTATTCGCCAAGCACCTAAATGGCCTACTGAATGCAGTTTCTGGTCGCAGCGTGTTCTTCACGCTAAGCCGTATCGATGGCGGCTTTGGTTACCTAGATACTAAGCAACTAGCGAATGCAGAACTTAACCAAGCCGCGTTGTCTGGTCTCACTAAGACACTGAGCCATGAATGGTCAAACGTGTTCTGCCGTGCATTGGATGCTGACGCTTCTATTGATGCTCGTCACCTAGCTGAAGCTATTACAGGCGAACTGTTCGATATCGATACCCACACGGTTGAAATCGGCCTTAGCCATGCGGAAAACGGTGAATCTGGTCGTGCAACATTGATTGCTGCAACACCAGGTTCTGCACAAACTAAAAACACAGGCGCTCAACTCACCAAGAGCGACAAAGTTCTGGTGACGGGTGGCGCTAAAGGCGTGACGTTTGAATGTGCACTGACGCTTGCTAAGCAATGTAAGTCTCACTTCATTCTTGCAGGTCGTAGTAAGCATATTACTTCAGCTGGGCTACCTCAGTGGGCACAAGGCAAGCAAGAGAAAGAGCTAAAACCTGCTGCAATTGCACACCTACAAGCGATGGGTGATAAGCCAACGCCAAAGAAAGTTGATGCCTTGCTAAAGCCGGTATTGAGCAGCCTTGAAATCAACGCAGCACTTGCCGCTTTCAATGAGATTGGCGCGAGCGCTGAATACCTAAGCCTAGATGTATCGAACCATCAGTCAGTAGCGAAAACACTGGCGAATTTCGAAGGCATCACAGGTCTTATCCACGGTGCAGGTGTACTGGCTGACAAACACATTCAAGACAAAACGCTTGATGAACTGAACATGGTTTACGGCACGAAAGTGGGCGGACTAGAAGCGGTTCTTGGTGGTCTTGATAGCAGCAAGCTAAAACTGATTGCGATGTTCTCTTCGGCGGCGGGTTTCTACGGAAACACAGGCCAAAGTGATTACTCGATGTCTAACGAAATCCTAAACAAAGCGGCTCTGCAGTTGTCTGCGCGTAACCCTCAAGCGAAAGTGATGAGCTTCAACTGGGGACCGTGGGACGGTGGCATGGTAAACGCAGCACTGAAACGTATGTTCACAGAGCGCGGTGTGTACGTGATTCCTCTTCAGGCGGGTGCAGACCTGTTTAGCTCTCAACTACTGAACGAAACTGGCATTCAACTGCTGGTTGGTACGAGCATGCAAGGTTCTGACAACAAGGAAGCTGCTGTAAAAAAGCTTAATGCGGAGTCTGTGCATCTTGCAAAGAGTCCGCTAAATACAAGCATCACTGTGACACGTCATCTTGATCCAAAGGCATTGCCTTTCATTCAAGATCACTGCATTGCCGGTAACCCAGTGTTACCGACAGTGTGTGCCATCCAATGGATGCGTGAAGTGGCAGAGCAACTGTTAGGGGTGAACGTTAGCGTTCACAACTACAAACTGCTTAAGGGTGTGATTTTTGATACCGATGAAGTACAAGAGCTGAAACTGGTTCTTTCTTCTGACGCTAAATCAAAAGATCAGCTAAAAGCGGTGATCAGTTGCCAAGGGCGACCACAGTATCAAGCTCAGTTGCAAGTTGCCTCTGTGCAAGTATCTGAAGATGCTCAACAAGCGTCAGAAAAACGTTTTGAGGCCAACACTTCAGCACCTGTAACAACGGCACAAGCTCTATACAGTGACGGCACTCTGTTTCATGGACCAAGATTGCAAGGTATTACCTCAGTCGAACGCTTTGACGACTTAGGTTTATTGGCTCAATGCCAGTTGCCTCAGATTGAAAACAGCGACTGCGGAGCATTTATTCCCAAGCAAGGCTTTGGCGATAGCCAGCCATTTGCTGAAGATTATCTGTTGCAAGCCATGTTGGTATGGGCTCGATTGAAATACGGCGCGGCAAGCCTACCGTCTGCAATCGGTGAGTTTATTTGTTACGCACCGATGCACAATGGCGACCAAGGTTGGCTAGAGCTGAGCGTGATAAAAAGCACGGCTCGTTCGCTTCAAGCTGATATCTCGCTTTACCACCAAGATGGTCGCTTAAGCGCGGTAATGAAGGGTGCAAAAGTCACCATCAGTAAGAGTTTAAATGACGCATTTTTGCCGAAGTCTAGATCAGCATTAGCGAGTAAGCCTAAAGCGGATAAGAAAACAGAAAAGGAGCAATTGTCATAGTGACTGTTCCTACTAATAAAGCGATGCCATTGCGCATCGCTCTTTTAGCTCAGCCAGCAAACGCGGCTGAGCTTTCTGCCGACTTATCACCTTCGCTTCCTGAGATGATGACTGTTGTGGTTGATGGCAATTTTAATCAAGCACTTGCTCAAGCGATTGAAGCAGTCAGTCAAGGTAGTGTTGTTAATCTTTATTTGGATTCTCACTCTCCATCATTGGTGATGTTGAGCGCGTTGACGGCTGCTCAAAATAAGATTCACCCACACGCTTATCTAGCGAGTTTTGCAGATGCAACTATCGAAGATAGCGTTCAGCTTGCTCTGGATATTGCACGCCGCCTCGCGACAGATTTAAGCCATCAACAGCAATACTCAGCACTCTCTGCTTCGCAGCAGTTTGATGAGTTGTTGAATATGGTTAATGCGATATCGAGCCGTTCATTGCCGAACCATTCATTACCTAATCATTACTGGTTCACTGAGCCGAACAAAGCACGTGTTGCTTCATTGACCTTCAATGATGATAACCAAATTGCCACCAGCCTGATATTGACTCAAGCTACAGGTTTGCAAGAACCAAAACCATTGCTATCCAGCGAACGTTTGATGTTTGTGGTTTCTGGTTGTGAACAAGCCGAATTGGTTTCTCAGTTAACCTCATTGAGAGAAGAGCTTAAATGCGTTAAGGATTCGGCAAACAGCGCACTTGCTATCGCCAGCTTGATGCATTCAAACCTAAGCCACTACCAAAGCGCTCAACACCATGTTGACCTTGGCGCGAACATCGTGATTCAGGCGGCTTCAATCGATGCTGCACTACAAGAAATCACAGCGCTAGAAAATGCGTTGCCAAAAGCAATGGCTGACAATAGCCAATACAAAACGCCAGCAGGCAGTTGTTTCTCACCGAAGCCTCAAAGCAAAGGTGGCGTTGCATTTGTTTACCCAGGTGTTGGCACGGTTTATTCTGGCATGTTGCGCGAATTTCATCACCATTTCCCACAGTTATTTGCTCGTTTAGAACGTGAAGGTAACTTGAAAGAGATGCTGCAGGCTGACAAAACCTACGCTGACGACTCGCAAGAAATGTCGCTCAGTGAATTGGCCATTGCAGGTGTGGGCAGTAGTTATCTGTTAACACAACTGCTATGTGATGAATTCAAAGTACAGCCAGACTTCGCTTTGGGTTACTCCAAGGGTGAAGCTTCAATGTGGGCCAGTTTGAATGTTTGGAAAAATCCGCATGCGTTGATTGAGATGACTCAAACTAGCCCTATTTTCACGACGGCTATTTCTGGTGAACTCACCGCAGTGCGTCAAGATTGGCAGCTGAACGGCGACGAAAGCATCCAATGGAATAGCTTTGTGGTTCGCAGTGATGCACAAGCGATTGAGGCTCTGTTACCAGAATTCCCACGCGCTTATCTCGCTATCATCCAAGGTGACACTTGCGTACTGGCCGGTTGTGAAAACACTTGTCGTGCACTACTCAAAAAGCTTGGTAAACGAGGCATTGCCGCGAATCGTGTTACCGCAATGCACACTACACCAGCATTGAGCCAACATAGCCAAGTGCGAGAGTTTTACACGCAACCACTGTTCGACGAGTTGCCAAAGCATATCCGCTTTATCAGCGCAGCAGGTCTACCGACTGGCGCACCAATCAATATCGACAGCGATAGCATCGCCCTTTCGATTGCCGACACCTTCTGTTCAACGCTGGATTTCACTGCGTTGATCCAAAGTGCGCGTCAGCAAGGTGCTCACCTGTTTGTCGAAGTAGGTGCCGATCGTCAAACCAGCACATTGATCGACAAAATCAATCGTAGCGACGACGTAGCCGACCAGTACTACACAATCGCTTCCAATGCCAAAGGCGGTGACGATGTTGTCACGCTCATCAAGTGCATTGGTCAGCTCATTGCTCATCAAATTCCATTGTCTGTCGAGCCACTTATTCAAGGGCTAGAACAACAGATCACCACCGCTAAGCAATTAAGTGGGGTGTCTCAAGGCAGCGCAGTGAATCATCAAGGAGAGCTAGTATGAGTTCTCAATCGAAACCATCTCAATATCAGGCTCAGGCTCAAAGTAAGAATAAGCAGCAAGTGAAGTGCAATAAGATCGCGATTGTTGGTATTGCTAACCAATATCCAGAAGCTGATACGCCAAAAGACTTTTGGCAAAACTTGCTGAATAAAAAAGATTCTCGAACCACATTAAGCGCTGAAAAGTTAGGTGCTAAACCTGAAAGCTATCAGGGCGTTCAAGGTGAGTCAGACCGCTTTTACTGTGATAAAGGCGGCTACATCGAAAACTTCAATTTCGATAGCAATGGCTACCGCTTAACCGCCGAGTCATTCAAAGGTGTCGACCAGAGTTTCCTTTGGGCTTTGGATACCAGTCGTAAGGCGTTAGTCGACGCTGGTATTGATCTTAATGCCGATGTTTTAGAACACACAGGCGTGATCATGGGTACCCTTTCGTTCCCAACTACACGTTCGAACGATCTGTTTCTGCCGATGTATCACTCGGTGGTCGAGAAAGCACTACAAGCTAAATTGGCTAATGACCAGTTTTCATTGCTACCAACTAATGAAACCGCGCAAAACCTCAACCCTATCAATGGTGCAGCTGCACATAACGCCTCGAAATTAGTGGCTGATGCATTGGGTTTAGGCAACGTGCAACTTAGCCTAGATGCGGCATGTGCAAGTTCAGTATATTCATTGAAGTTAGCGTGTGATTACTTGAACACAGGCAAAGCCGACATGATGTTGGCAGGCGCGGTATCCGGTGCTGACCCATTCTTTATCAACATGGGTTTCTCCATATTCCATGCTTACCCAGATCATGGTGTCTCCGCTCCGTTTGATAGCAACAGTAAAGGTCTATTTGCTGGCGAAGGTGCCGGTGTTTTAGTGCTAAAACGTTTGGCTGATGCAGAGCGTGATGGCGACAATATTTACGCAGTCGTCAGCGGTATTGGCTTATCGAACGATGGTCGCGGTCAGTTCGTATTAAGCCCAAATAGCAAAGGACAAGTACAAGCCTTTGAACGCGCTTACGAGGCTTCGAACTTATCACCAGACAGCATCGAAGTGATTGAGTGTCACGCAACTGGCACACCATTAGGTGACAAGGTTGAGTTAACCTCAATGGAGCAATTCTTTGCTGACAAGTTGAATGGTTCTAACCCGCCATTGATTGGCTCTGCGAAGTCCAACCTCGGTCACTTACTGACTGCAGCCGGCATGCCGGGGATCATGAAGATGATCTTTGCGATGAAAGAAGGCGTGCTGCCGCCAAGTATTAACTTGGATAAACCACTGTCTTCGCCAGAAGGTTTATTTGGTTCACAGACCCTACCAACACAAGTTCAACCTTGGCCAAGTAAAGCGAGAAATTCAGAGCGCTGCGCGGGTGTTTCTGTCTTTGGTTTCGGTGGTTGTAACGCTCACTTACTGCTTGAAACGTATTCAGACACTCGTCATGTAAACCAGACTTTAGAGTCAACGTCTCCAAGCCTACAACCGTCTAATTTAAGTATTACTGGTCTTGCATCTCACTTTGGTTCTCTGCAAAGTATCAACGCGCTGAGCACTGCGATTGAAACCAACAACGATGCTTTCATTGCCTTGCCTAAGAAGCGCTGGAAAGGCTTAGACCAACATCCAGAACTGCTGAATCAGTTTGGTTTACACGGCATTCCAAACGGAGCCTACATCGATCAATTCGATCTCGATTTCCTACGCTTCAAAGTGCCGCCTAATGAAGATGACCGTTTGATCTCTCAGCAGTTGCTACTGATGAAAGTTGCAGACGAAGCCATCAAAGACGCCAAGCTTGTAGCAGGCCAGAAGGTTGCAGTACTGGTAGCGATGGAAACAGAGCTTGAGATGCACCAATTCCGTGGACGCGTAAACCTGCATAGCCAATTGGCTGACAGCTTTGCCAACATGGGTATTGAGCTAACACAAGATGAATACCAATCGCTAGAAACCATCGCGATGGACAGTGTGATGGACGCAGCCAAGCTGAACCAATACACCAGTTTCATCGGCAACATCATGGCTTCGCGTATCTCTTCATTGTGGGACTTTAACGGCCCTGCCTTTACGATTTCAGCCGCTGAACAGTCGGTTGCTCGTTGTATCGATGTTGCGCAAAACCTAATGTCGCAAGAATCCATGGACGCAGTCGTGATTGCAGCCGTTGACCTTAGTGGCAGTGCAGAGCATGTGATTCTGAAGAACAGCGTGAGCCCAGTGTCACTTGATCCCAAATTCGGACAACCGCAAGACGGCAGTTGGAATGTGGGCGAGGGCGCAGGTGCAATTGTTCTTGTTGAAGAAAACCGAGTAGCGAGCAACCAAGACACGGCTTACGGCAGCATCAACGCATTGGCTTTTGGTTCAAGCGAGCATCACAACGCCGTTGCTGATGAGTTGCTGATGAGTTACTGACTCAAGTTGGTATGAGCTCGAACGATGTTTCTCTGCTTGAGCTTAACCATGCACCAGAGTCTTCATCATATCAGTCTTCGTCTCTAAGTTTAGCGAGCACAAAGACGACTCAAGCGAGTCAACGTGTTGGGCACTGCTCTGCAGCTTCTGGCATGGCCAGTCTGCTACACGGTCTGCTCAACCTGAACCTTGAGTCTCTGAATCCAAATGTCAGCTCTAAGAGCGCGATTGTTGCCAACATCAGCGAAGGACAATGCTCACAGCTGCTACTAAGCCAATCGAGTGTTGAATCTCACTCACTATCGGTTCGTTTAAGTAATGAATTGGCAAGTGATGCTAAGCGTCAATTGGTTAAGCAAGTCACTCTAGGTGGTCGCGATATTTATCAACATATTGCCCAAACCCCAGTGACTAACTTGGCAACGATTCAACAGAAAGCTTCTGGTAAACAAGCAGCAAGAGTGGCGTCGATTCCAACGACAGCAAGTATTCAAGCAGCCCTTGCGCAAAAAGAGTTAGAGAAGAAAGCATTAGCGCAGAACGCGGTAGAGACAGTAATCGAAACTCCTACATCAGTATCCCCTACTCTGGCGCCAACTCGCCACAGTCAGCTAACAGGTAACCACAGCAATATGACTCATGTCCTATCCGCTAAAAATGGCGAGTCTCAAATCGACGCAGCTTCACAGCAGCCACAAAATCTAAGCCAAAACCAAGCTTTTTCTCAAAATCAGCAAGCGGTGCAACAAGTTCACAAAGCCTTCTTGCAAACACGTGAACAAGGTCTGCAAATGGCTGATGCACTATTAAAAGCGCAGCTAAACGCCGTTACGTCTGGTTTAGATAGCTCTAGTTTAGAGAACAATGCCCTTATTCAACAAACGAATGGTCAACAAACATCAGGTCAGCCTGTTCAAGCTCAACCGGCTCAGGTTCAGTCAGTGCCAGTAAACGTACTTGCGACGCCTGCACCAGTAAAACCTATCCGTAAGCCATGTATCTGGGATTATGATGATCTGGTTGAATACGCGGAAGGTGATATTGCGAACGTGTTTGGCCCTGATTACGCGATCATCGATAGCTACTCGCGCCGTGTTCGTTTGCCAACCACCGATTACCTATTGGTATCTCGTGTCACTAAGCTCAACGCGACAGTCAACGAGTACAAGCCAAGCGCCATGACTACGGAATACGACATCCCAGTTGATGCGCCGTATCTTGTCGATGGTCAGATCCCTTGGGCTGTTGCTGTTGAATCTGGTCAGTGTGACCTAATGCTGATCAGCTACTTAGGCATTGATTTCGAAAACAAAGGCGAGCGTGTTTATCGCTTGCTTGATTGTACGCTGACCTTCCTTGGCGACTTGCCTCGTGGTGGCGATACGCTGCGTTACGATATCTCAATCAACAGCTTTGCTCGCAATGGTGACACGTTGCTGTTCTTCTTCTCGTACGAATGTTTCGTTGGCGACAAGATGATCCTGAAAATGGATAACGGTTGTGCGGGCTTCTTCACCGACGAAGAGCTGGCAGACGGCAAGGGTGTGATTCACACTGAAGATGAAATCAAGGCTCGCAAGCTGGCAACTAAGCAACGCTTCGACCCAATGCTGCACTGCCCAAAAACCCAGTTTAACCACCAAGAACTGCGTCACTTACTGACTGCCAACATTGCAGAGTGTTTTGGCCCGACTCACCAATCTGATCGCCACCAGCCTTCTCTATGCTTCAGCTCAGAGAAGTTCATGATGATCGAAAAGGTTAGCCGTGTTGAACCGCAAGGCGGCACATGGGGACTTGGTCTGATTGAAGGTCACAAGCAGCTAGAGCCTGAGCACTGGTACTTCCCGTGTCACTTCAAAGATGACTCAGTAATGGCCGGCTCTTTGATGGCTGAAGGTTGTGGTCAACTGCTTCAGTTCTTCATGATGCACCTTGGCATGCACACGCTTGTTCAAAATGGTCGTTTCCAACCACTGGAAAATGCGCCTCAACAAGTACGTTGTCGTGGACAAGTTCTCCCGCAATCGGCAGAACTGACTTACCGCATGGAAGTGACCGAGATTGGTCTAAGCCCTCGTCCATACGCGAAAGCCAACATCGATATTTTGCTGAACGGCAAAGTGATTGTTGATTTCCAAAACTTGGGTGTGATGATCAAAGAAGATGACGAATGTACTCGTTACCTACCTTCTTTGGAAACAGCTGTCGCGACCCCTGTTATCGAAAACTTGGACCATAAAAACTTGGGCCATACACCAGCAGTGAATCAACAGGCTTCAGCGAATGCACCACTGATGGCACAAATTGAAGACCTAGAAACAGCACCAAATAAAGGCGTGATTCCTCTTCAACACGTTGAAGCGCCAGTAACGCCTGATTACCCGAACCGCACACCCGATACGGTTCCATTCACGCCATACCACATGTTCGAATTCGCAACTGGCGATATCGAGAAATGTTTCGGCCCTGACTTCTCTATCTACCGTGGGATGATTCCACCACGTACTCCGTGTGGCGACTTGCAGTTAACCACTCGTGTCGTTGAGATCGACGGTAAACGTGGTGACTTCAAAAAGCCTTCATCGTGTATCGCAGAATACGAAGTGCCAGAAAACGCATGGTATTTCGATGAAAACAGCCACCATACCTTGATGCCTTATTCGGTATTAATGGAGATTTCACTGCAGCCAAACGGCTTTATCTCTGGCTACATGGGCACAACACTGGGCTTCCCAGGTGAAGAACTGTTTTTCCGTAACCTAGATGGTAGCGGCAAAATGCTGCGTAACGTCGACTTGCGTGGCAAAACGATCACCAATGATTCTCGCCTGCTTTCAACCGTAATGATGGGTACCAACATCGTACAGAGCTTTAGCTTCGAACTGAGCACAGACGGTGTGCCTTTCTACCAAGGTACAGCGGTATTTGGTTACTTCAAAGGCGCTGCACTGAAAGACCAACTTGGTTTGGACAACGGTAAAGTGACTCACCCTTGGCACGTTGATAACAACCGCACACCGGATGTAAACATCAACCTGCTAGACAAAACGACGCGTTACTTCAATGCACCTGTTTCTGCTAATGGTGAAGTGCAAGAGCACTACCAACTGGCTGGCGGTCGTTTGAACTTTATCGATACCGTGCAGATCACCAGCGATGGTGGTAAAGACAGCCTTGGTTACCTATACGCTGAGCGTACGATTGACCCAAGTGATTGGTTCTTCCAGTTCCACTTCCATCAAGATCCGGTAATGCCAGGTTCTCTAGGTGTCGAAGCGATCATCGAACTGATACAAACCTACGCACTAAACAAAGATCTTGGCGCAGGCTTCCGTAATCCGAAATTTGGTCAAATCCAATCTGAAGTGAAATGGAAATACCGTGGTCAGATTAACCCTCTGAACAAACAGATGTCTCTGGATGTACATATCACTGCGGTTAAAGACGAAGACGGTAAGCGTATCATCGTTGGCGATGCAAACCTGAGCAAAGATGGCCTGCGTATTTACGAAGTGAAAGACATCGCGATTTGTATCGAAGAAGCCCCTGCTAGCGATAAAGCTTCTGGTATCAAGAAAGCATAAGCCGCCATTAGAGATAAAGAATTAGGAAAGAATTTAGTATGACAACTCAAACTACAATTAATAACGAAAAGCTATCTCCGTGGCCTTGGCAGATTGAAGAGAACACAACTCACTTTGATAGCGCGGCAATGTCGACCATTTTAAAAGACTTGAGCCTTGCTTGTTACGTAGTAAACCACCCAGAAAAAGGCTTAGGCGTAAGCCAACAAGCTGAAATCACATCGGGTGACTCAGCAAGTGCAGCGAACAGCCAACCTGTTAGCGCATTTGCTCCAGCACTAGGTACACAAAGCTTGGGCGACGAAGAGTTTCGTCGCTGCCATGGCGTAAAATACGCGTACTACGCAGGCGCAATGGCAAACGGCATCTCATCTGAAGAGTTAGTAATTGCCCTTGGCCAAGCTGGCATTCTTTGTTCATTTGGCGCGGCGGGCTTAATCCCGTTTCGCGTTGAGCAAGCGATCAACCGTATTCAAGCAGCGCTGCCAAATGGTCCTTACGCGTTTAACCTGATTCACAGCCCAAGTGAACCCGCTCTAGAGCGCGGCAGTGTAGAGCTGTTTTTGAAGCACAAAGTGAAAACCGTTGAGGCTTCTGCATTCTTGGGGCTAACACCGCAAATCGTTCACTATCGTGCTGCTGGCCTTAGCCGTGATGCACAAGGCGAAATCCAGATCGGCAACAAAGTCATCGCAAAGGTGAGCCGTACTGAAGTCGCAAGCAAGTTCATGCAACCAGCTCCAGCTAAAATGCTGCAAGCTTTGGTTGATGAAGGTCGAATCACAGCAGAACAGATGGAGCTAGCACAGCTGGTTCCAATGGCGGATGACATTACCGCAGAAGCCGATTCTGGTGGTCACACCGATAACCGTCCACTTGTCACACTTTTACCAACGATTCTTGCACTGAAAGAGCAAATCCAAGCTCAGTACCAATTCAAAACACCGCTGCGTGTTGGTTGTGGTGGTGGTGTCGGCACACCTGACGCTGCTCTAGCGACGTTTAATATGGGCGCGGCATACATCGTTACCGGTTCAATCAATCAAGCGTGTGTTGAAGCTGGCGCGAGCGAACACACACGTAAGCTGCTTTCGACAACCGAAATGGCTGACGTGACTATGGCTCCGGCGGCAGACATGTTCGAAATGGGCGTGAAACTGCAAGTGGTTAAGCGCGGCACTTTATTCCCAATGCGTGCCAACAAACTGTATGAGCTATACACACGTTACGACTCGATTGAGGCAATTCCAGTAGAAGAACGCCTGAAGCTTGAGAAGCAAGTATTCCGTTCAACACTGGATGACATTTGGGCGGGAACTGTGGCTCACTTTAACGAGCGCGACCCTAAACAGATCGAACGAGCTGAAGGCAACCCGAAGCGTAAAATGGCGTTGATCTTCCGTTGGTACTTAGGGCTTTCTAGCCGTTGGTCAAACACCGGTGAACAAGGTCGTGAAATGGATTATCAAGTATGGGCAGGCCCTGCACTTGGCGCATTCAACGCGTGGGCAAAAGACAGCTACCTAGATGATTACCAGCAGCGTAATGCGGTCGACCTTGCTAAGCACCTGATGCACGGTGCGGCGTACTTGGCACGTGTTAACCTGCTGACTTCGCAAGGTATCAAGCTTGACCCAGAGTTAGCACGCTGGAAGCCAACTCAGAGAATGGCATAAGTAACTCATGAGTTAGCTAAACTTAGATTAACTAGGCTCAAAAAATAAAAAAGCGACCTTATCGGGTCGCTTTTCTTTTGGTTGTTCTTTTCAGGCTAGCTAAAAGATTAAGACTTCTGCATACGCTTTTTCAAGCGCGCTAAATCAATTGCACTTGAGCGCACAGTCAGCTTGATGCACTCGTAGTCATACTCTTCCTTCACAACACTCATGTTTGATCGGATCTCACCGATGATGCCTTGTCCAGAATAAGGAATCGTGATCTCTTCTTCGATCATGCCTTGTTCAGCCACACCCACAATGTACTTGTGCAGTTTAGTGATATCGAGCGGGTCACGAGTCGAGGTCAGCATTGCATCTGGGAATTCTTCAATCAGCTCTAACTGCTCTTCTTCACTCAGTCTATCGCACTTGTTCAATACCAATAGTTTTTCGCTGCCTTCAACGCCCACTTGCGCTAATACTTCGTGTACCACATCAAGCTGCGCGCGGAATGAAACGTCAGAAGCATCAACCACATAAAGCAGCAATGAAGCATCATGCGCTTCTGCTAGCGTTGAGTGGAATGAGGCAACCAGATCGTGTGGCAGTTTCTTGATAAAACCCACTGTATCTGACACTAGGATACGCGGCTGAGTAATTGGTTGAAGCGCACGCACCGTGGTGTCTAGCGTTGCGAACAGTTTATCTTCACCCACCACTTCGGTTGCGGTCATTGCACGCATCATCGAAGATTTACCGGCATTGGTGTAGCCAACTAAAGCAACAGTGAAAAGCTCCGCGCGCCTTGTGCGTCGGGTCTTCATTTCATCTTGTACGCTTACTAGCTCACGCTTAAGCGCAGCAATTTGGTCACGTACGTTACGACGGTCTAGCTCTAGTGAAGTTTCACCTGCGCCCTGACCCATTTGACGCTCTTTATCACCCTCAGCCGTTTCACGAAGTCGTGGCACTAGGTAGTTTAGACGAGCGATATCAACTTGCAGGCGAGCAGTACGAGTACGAGCATGACGGCTGAAAATTTCGATGATGATGCCAGTACGGTCAAATACTTCCACACCTAAACTAGCCTCAACAGTGCGCAGTTGAGATGGGCTTAAATCACAGTCAAAGACCACAACATCGGCAGCGCCGTATTGAAAGTCGCCCGTTGGAAGATCATCAAAATCTAACTCGTCGATTTCTGAATCGAACAGGCCCGATTCATCAAGGAAGTCTTCATCTTCTGCTTCTTCAATCGAACCTTGGTAACCGGTTAGATGAGCAATTTCCGCAAGCTTACCAGCACCCAACACGTTTTGTCGTTGAGTTGAACTGTGGTGCTGCGATTGAGTACCAACCACTTTAAACCCTAGGGTTGTTACTAAGCGAGCAAGTTCGGCAAGAGACTCTTTTGCTTCGTCACCTTTGAAGTCCGGTGTCGTAATAGAAATAAGTAAAGCGTTACTAGCTGAGGGTTTTGCTGTTAGTTTCATGTATTCTTCTGTTTATGCACTAATGTGCAACCTAGTATTTGGTCTAAAGTAGCGCGATCCTACGCTGTTCTCGGTCAGCTTTATAGAGCTAACGGAGGCTAATTGGCGATATTATTGCAGATAATCTATTTATCTCGTTTATCCCTCTGTTTTCGTGAGGAAATAAAACAGGCTAAAACAACAAAAAAGACAGCATCACGTTACTTATTAGTAATTAGTGATACTGCCTTTGTTTAAGCTTAGACTCTCATTGAGCTACTGTCTCAAAAACTAAAAATCAATTCTCGCTTCAGTCTGTGCATCAAAGAATACCGCCTTTGATAAGTCAAAATGCAGCGGCGCCATTTGTCCAACGGACACTTCAAATTCTGGCGATAAACGACACGCGACTTCTTGGTCGTTCACTTTAACCATCGCAATCGTATCTGGCCCTGTTGGCTCCAACACTTCTAATTGCAGATCTAGCTTTGTGGTTGCCGACACATCATCACCTTCTTGCTCAGTGATGTGTTCAGGGCGCAATCCAATAACCAACTCCTTGCCATCTTGGTCACGCATACTCTGTGGCAATCGAATGTGGTGTTCTTGCTCCGCCGTGCCAGTTACTTTGATGATCGGATTCTGCTCATCATCCAAATCCACCATGGTCTTAATGAAGTTCATGGATGGTGAACCCATAAAGCCCGCCACGAACATGTTATTTGGCTTGGTGTAGATCTCTTGCGGCGTACCGAGTTGCTGCAGTTCACCATCTTTCATCACCGCGATGCGATCAGCCAACGTCATTGCCTCAATCTGATCATGAGTCACATAGACAATGGTGGTGTTGAGCTTTTGGTGCAGACGTTTAATCTGGTGACGCATCTCAACACGCAGCTTGGCATCCAAGTTAGAAAGCGGCTCATCGAACAGATAAAGCTTAGGACGACGAGCCAAAGCACGGCCCATCGCGACACGTTGACGCTGGCCACCAGAAAGTTGCGACGGTTTGCGATCCAGCAACTGTTCAATTTGCAGCATTTCAGCGACTCGATTCACTTCTGCATCGATTTCGTCTTGTGGCATCTTACGAATCTTCAAGCCGAAGGCGATATTGCCGCGTACCGTCATGTTTGGATATAACGCGTAAGACTGAAATACCATCGCGATGTCGCGGTCTTTAGGTTCAACCTGAGCCACGTCAACACCATCAATCACGATTTCACCCGAGCTAATATTTTCTAGCCCAGCAATGGTGTTCATTAGGGTGGATTTTCCACACCCCGAAGGGCCGACAAGTATCAAAAATTCCCCCGAATCGATACTGATGTCGATGCCCTTTAACGTTTCGTTGTCCGCGTTGCGATAGGTTTTACGGATCTGTTTTAAATCTAATGTTGCCATGGGTAATTATCCTTTTACTGATCCTGCCGTTAGGCCACGAACAAAATACTTTCCTGCGAAGACATACACCAACAGCGTTGGCATTGCGGCGATGATCGCGGCAGCCATATCGACGTTATATTCTTTAACGCCCGTGCTGGTGTTGACTAAGTTGTTTAATGCCACGGTGATTGGTTGAGTCTCTGAGCCTGAATACACCACCCCGAACAAGAAATCGTTCCAGATAGCAGTGAACTGCCAGATCACCGTCACCATGATGATAGGTGTAGAGATCGGTAATAAGATCTTATAGAAAATGGTGAAGAAGCCCGCACCATCCAGCTTTGCCGCTTTGATCAATTCATCCGGAATCGAGATGTAGAAGTTACGGAAAAATAGAGTTGTAAACGCCATGCCGTAGATAACATGCACAATCACCAAGCCGATGGTAGTGTTAGCCAAGCCCATCTTGCCAAGCATGGTCGCCATTGGTAGAAGCACCACTTGGAATGGGATGAAGCAACCAAACAACAGCAAGCTAAAGAACAGGTTTGAACCTCTGAATTGCCATTTTGTTACTACATAACCGTTGAATGCACCGAGCAATGTCGAGATCGCGACCGCAGGAATCACCATTTGGAATGAGTTCCAAAAGTAGCCTTTGATGCCTTCACATTTAACGCCCGTACACGCGGTATCCCACGCTTTATACCAAGCATCAAACACCCACTCTTTAGGCAAACTCATCAAGTTACCCGCCTTAATGTCTGGCAGAGTTTTGAATGAGGTCAGTACCATTATGAACAGTGGCATTAAATAAACTAAGCAGAAGAAAAGCAGTGCTGAATAGATGAACATTCGAGCAAAGTTGATGTTATTCATCATGACTTTTTCTCCCTAAGTTCAGAGTAAAGATAAGGCACCAAAATCGCTAAAATACCCGCAAGCATCATCATCGCACTAGCCGCACCAAGGCCAATTTGTCCACGAGTGAATGAGTGTGCGTACATAAATAGCGCAGGAAGATCCGATGAATAACCCGGCCCGCCTGCCGTCATTGCGGTCACAAGGTCAAAGCTCTTAATCGCAATGTGTGAGGTAATAATCACCGCACTGAAAACCACAGGGCGCAAGCACGGTAAAATGATTTTTAGATAAATAGTGGGTAAGCTTGCCCCATCAATTTGAGCGGCTTTGATGATTGAAGAATCGATGCCACGAAGACCCGCTAAGAACATCGCCATCACAAACCCTGAAGACTGCCAAAGTGCCGCAATCACTAAGGTGTAGACCGACATTTCAGAGTCGACTAACCAATCGAATTTGAAGTCAGTAAATCCCCAATCTTGCATCAGCTTTTCAATGCCAAGACCCGGATTAAGAATCCATTTCCAAGCGGTACCCGTCACGATGAATGACAAGGCCATTGGGTAGAGATAGATAGTACGAATCGCTCCTTCTTGACGGATGTTCTGGTCAAGTAATACCGCTAAACCAACACCTAGCAAGATAGCAATCGCCATGAATAGAAAACCAAACACACCAAGGTTGGTGATTGAGGTGATCCAACGATCGTTGTCCATCAGCTTTTCATATTGGGTTAAACCAACGAAGTTAAAGCTCGGTAGAAATCGAGAATTCGTGAACGACAACGCCGCCGTCCAGAATATATAGCCGTAGATACACACCACGGTCACTAACGCGGTAGGCGCCAGTACAATCTTAGGTAACCAATGTTGCAACCTGTCAGCAAAGCTAGGCTTGGGCGCAGGCTGGCTCCTTGTGGGTTTTGGAGTCGACTCAGTCAAAACATGCTCCATAACTTATCCTTGTTGCACAATCGAGCCGATGGCTTACCTTTCGGCACCACATCAGCGTCACGCATATCAGAATTGGGAATGAAGAGCAGATAGGCTCCCTACGAGCCTACCCACCCTGGGGGTTTGGTGTTAAACCAAGTGAGATTAGATAGCCGCTTTCACTGCTTTTGCTAACTTAGCTGCCGCTTGTTTTGGATCGGCATCTTTCTCATTGAAGAAGTTGGTCACTACGTCGTAAATCGCGCCTTGAGCGTAACTTGTCGTCGCTAGGCCGTGAGCCATACTTGGAACTAGGTCGCCAGACTCTGCACTCGCTTTAAAGGTTGCCATTGAGTCCAACGCACATTGGTCGAACTTAGACATGTCCATATCGAGACGTACTGGGATTGAGCCTTTGTTCAGGTTGAAGACTTCTTGGAAATCTTTGGTAAGAATGGTTTTCGCTAGGTCTTGTTGCGCTTTTTGGTTCTCTTTGTCGCTTAACTCAAAGAACGCAAAGCTATCGATATTGAAGGTAAATTGGCCGTCAGTACCCGGAGCTGGCGCGCAGATGTAATCTTTACCCGGTACTTTGCCTGCCGCCGTAAATTCGCCTTTCGCCCAGTCACCCATGATCTGCATCGCGGCTTCACCATTGATAACCATAGACGTTGCGACGTTCCAATCACGACCTGGAGAGTTGCTGTCGATGTAGTCACGCATCTTTTTGAACTTGGTGAAGACTTCCACCATTTTGTCGCCAGATAACACGTCCATATCAAGGTCAACGAACGCTTTGTTGTAGTCTTCACTGCCCAGTACATCAAGTGCTACCGCTTCGAATACCGTCGCGTCTTGCCAAGGTTGCCCACCGTGAGCCAGTGGAATGAAGCCAGCCGCTTTAATCTTGTCTGCAGCAACAAAGAACTCATCTAATGTAGTCGGAACCGTAACGCCTGATTTTTCTAAAACAACAGGGTTAGCCCAAAGCCAGTTCACACGGTGAACATTGACAGGAACTGCCACATATTCGCCATCCCACTTCATCACTTTAGTCACTACTTCTGGTAGTAATTCATCCCACTGTTCTTGTTTCGCTGTTGCATCGAGAGACGTTAGAAAACCTAAACCACCCCACTCCTGAATATCATGACCTTTGATCTGCGCTGCAGACGGTGGGTTACCTGATACTGCTCGCGTTTTTAAAACGGTCATCGCACTTTCACCGCCGCCACCAGCCACTGCAAAGTCTTTCCATGTATGGCCTTGTTCTTCAATCATCTCTTTCAGTACCGCGGCAGATTTTGCTTCGCCACCGGCAGTCCACCAGTGAAGCACTTCCACTTCACCAGCTTGAGAAAATGTTGAGGCAGCAAGAAGAGATAGAGTAAGTAGGGTTTTATTGATTTTCATTATTATCTTCCATGTTTAGCGGACTCGACGTCCGGTTCAATAAAGAGTCTACTTATTTTGATTTTTAGGATTGAAACAAAAGGTAAGCCCAATGTAACACAATTGTTACATTACACTTCTAGGCCTCTAGGGATATAGACTTTGGCCTCTAAGCCGCCTTGAGGGGAGTTACGAATAATGAGATCTCCGCCATGTCCGTGCAGGATATTTCGGCAGATCCCAAGCCCTAAACCGTGTCCTTGGTCGTCGGTGGCGAGCCTGAAGTAAGGTTCAAACACCAACTCTAACTTGTCTTCAGGAATACCTTTGCCGTGGTCTTGAATCGTCACGATAACCCACACCGAATCACTGTTAATATCGACCTCACCTGATGTTCCATATTTCACAGCGTTGTCGATAAGATTGGTGAGCACACGTTTAATTGCTAGTGGTTTGGCGACTAACGGTTCAACCACTATGGGTTCAAACTCAACCAAGGTTTGATGTTGGTTGTGCAGTTCAATCACAGAAAGCATCATCTCGTTGAGATCGATAATGGCGTTGTTTTCGTGAAGGTCAGTATCTCTTACCGCTTGTAATGCGCCCTTGACCATCATCTCAAGCTCATCCAAATCCTTATTGAACTTGTCTTTCTTAACCTCACTTTCCAATAGCTCGGCTCGAAGCCTTAAGCGGGTGATTGGAGTCTTTAAGTCATGAGAGATAGCAGAGAAAAGGTGTTCTCGGTCGGCAACATAACGACGAATACGCTGCTGCATGCGATTAAACGCCCGAGTCGCCGTGACCAGTTCAGTCGCTCCTTCTTCGTTAAGTGGAGGCTGCTGGATATCCATGCTCATTTCGTTGGCTGCCCTTGCAAGTTTCTTAAGCGGACGTACTTGGCGGCGAATCATTAAGTAGGTCAACACCAGTAGAATCAGCGTTGAAGAGAGCAAGAAAATCACCTGTTCACGACCAAGAATAGTGTCATCAAGTTTTACGTAAGGTGCTGGCAACAGTGCGGCAATATAGACCCATTCATGACTAGCTAGCTCAATTTGCACAACCAATATTGGCGGATTGAGAGGCTCTAAGGTTAATGTGTGATGCGCCCATGATCGAGGGAGATCGCTCAAGTAGATGTCATTTTTAAGTAATCGAAGGTGCTCTGGGCGAGAGAAGTCGACGCGCACCGATTCCACCTTATTGAGCTTGCTACTCAACACACTTTCTATGGCTTCAATTGAGGCGGTTTTTAAGCGGGTATCAGGTATCGGTTCAACGATCAAAGCCTCTTTGTTAAACGAGACGAAGAAGCGCGTACCGCCCATATTGCGGATTTGATCCAACACGATATGGCGATATTTAACGGGTAGAGATTGGAAGAAAGTCACCGTTGAAGCAAACATGTTTGCCATGCTCGACGATGCCGAGCGAATCCCTTCCAGTTCTTTTTGTTTAGATTCGCTATACCAAATAGAGGTTGCGATACCTTGAGCAATCACCACCGCCAACAAGGTCAGCAACAAGGTTCTAGCAACCAAGGAGTTAGGCTTTAAACGACTCATCCAGTTCATACGAGATACTTCATTTGAAATACTTTATTAGCATTACTTGATTAGCAGTAGGTCATGCTTAGTGTTCATACTGAACAGGCACAGCCAGAATGTAGCCGTTGCCGCGCATGGTTTTGATGTAGTGAGGATATTTACCACTGTCGCCCAATCGGCTTCTCAGACGACTAAGCTGCACATCAATGCCACGTTCAAAAGGCAGCGCTTCACGGCCTCTGGTGGCGAATGAGATGGTATCTCGGTCTAATACTTCATTAGGGCGAGTAAGGAACAACATTAACAATGAGAAATCACTGCCCGATAAGTCCATCTCTTCTGAGCTTTCATTGTTGGAAATTCGATGCGCTAACGTATCGAGCGTCCAGTCACCAAAGATGATCTGCTTTGGCAACGCATCATTGGGTTTGTCATCGACGACTTGAACGCGGCGTAGCAGAGCTTTGATACGCGCCATTAACTGACGAGGGCTAAACGGCTTGGCGATGTAGTCATCTGCACCAATTTCTAAGCCGATGATCTGGTCGGTTTCATCCGATACCGCAGTCAGCATGATGATTGGTACATTCGATTGTTTGCGGACGCGCTGACACAAGGTAAAACCGTCGTCACCGGGTAGCATCACATCAAGAAGAATCAGGTCTGGGTAACCTTGGCTTTGCAGGTGAGTTTCGAGTTCAACACCATCTCCGACCGAAGAGACATCGAAACCCGATTTTGTGAGGTACTCTTCCAGCAGCTCGCGGATTTCTTGATCATCATCCACCACGAGAATTCGAGTATTTGTTGGCATCGCCCAAACCTATTAAATTTACAACTTATTCACATAGTGTATAGACAGGTTGAGCATTTGATTATTGATATGTTTGTAAAATTAGAAGAACAAACAGACAGAGATCACAACTAAGTGACCTCCATCCACTCGTTTGATTAAGCGAATCGATTTACGACGAGCAGCTGATCTCCATCGCTTTACCCCACTCTGGTGGTAACGCGGCAAGATGTTCGTAGTCAGGGTGTTCCGCATAAGGGTCTGCGAGCACCACCATTAATGCGTCAATATCACTGCTATCACCACGCTCGGCTTTATCTATCGCCAGCTGAGCAAGGTAGTTTCTGAGGATATATTTAGGGTTTACCTGCCTCATCTTTTCACAGCGCTCGACTACTGAGCTATCTTCAAGTTCACAACGTTGCAAATAGTTATCCAGCCATAGCTTTGCGGCCTCGCGATCGATAACTAAATCAATGACTTCCTGCGCAGGCAAAGTGTCTAGGTTCGACAGCGTTCTAAAAAATCTTGGATAATCGACTTTGTTTTGCGACATCAACTCGAACATAGATTCAAACAAGCGGCTGTCACCTTCTTGTTTCGAAAGCAGCCCCAACTTACGACGCATCATCTGACTGAAATAACCATTCATTTGTGGTTCGTATTGTTCCAACGCAGCTTCTAAATCAGCCTTCTCCACCAGCGGCGACAGAGAGTGTGCCAGAGCTGACAGGTTCCACAATCCAATTCTAGGTTGTTGATTGAAAGCGTAACGACCTTGGTAATCCGAATGATTACAGATCAATCTTGGATCATATTCATCAAGAAAGGCGAACGGGCCGTAATCGAAGGTTTGGCCGATGATCGACATGTTATCGGTGTTCATCACCCCGTGAGCAAAACCATTAGCTTGCCACAGCGCGACCATTTCCGCAGTGCGATCGACAATCTGATTAAACATTGCAGCGTATGGCTTTTCTTCATCGAGACACTCAGGGAAATGCCACTCAATGACTTTATCGGCCAGCAATTTATGCTCGGCCAACTGATTGGTATAAAACAGATGTTCAAAGTGACCAAAACGGATGTGTGATTCGGCAGCACGCACCAACAATGCGCCCCACTCTTGCTTTTCTCGATAAACAGGCGTGTCACTGGTCATCATCGCCAACGCACGTGTCGTTGGGATATTAAGCCCAGCCATCGCTTCGCTACATAAATACTCACGAACGGTTGAGCGAATCACAGCGCGCCCATCACCCATGCGCGAATATGGCGTTTTACCTGCACCTTTGAGGTGTAAATCGAACATTTCGCCACTTTTCGCGACAACTTGCGCTAATAGCAGACCTCTACCATCACCGAGGTCAGGGTTATAAGAGCCAAACTGATGGCCTGCGTATTTCATTGCTACTGGTGAGAACTGCTCAGGTTCAACGTTGCCCGATAGCGTTTCAAGCAACTCATCAGAGACGTCCTCAAATGACGGAAAGCCCAGTTCACTGGCTAGGTTTTGGTTCCATGCAAGCCATTGGACATTATTTAAAGGTGTAGGTTGAATTGGGGTATAGAACAGTCGAGGTAACGTCGTAAATCGATTGTTAAATGAAATTGAATCCCAGACAGACATGAGAGATACACTGTAGGTAATAGATAACTTAAGATTATCACAGTTTGATAACAACTTCAGATCAGGTTAAACAATGAGTCTATTAAACAAATGGGGAATCAGACAAAGAGACTATTCAGGGAAAGAAGGGGTTCAGAGAAAGGTGCAGCGAGAAAAGGTTAAGTGGCTAGCCTGATGAGAAAAGCCACGTTTATGAGATAAAGAGTTCTGACTTTGAAGACTTTTTAACAAGTGTGTTCATAATAAAAACTAAAAATATAGAGCCATAAAGCTGACTACATTAGAGCAAGAATACCCACTAGAGACAGGGTAGAGAAAAGCCAAGTGCGGCTGATAACGCCAAAGTTACTGTGTTGAATCATTTCTTGATGCTGCATATATCTCTCCTTGAGAACGTGATGGTGTAACTACAATATATCGGCTTTTCGCTAAAAGCAGCAAGCATATTAATATTAACCTTTTATGACAGCATTAAGAATTTTCTGTAACTATTCAGCCCTTTGATAAATCGAAAAGTTATGCTCGGCTTGTTGTCGAAAGTAGCGCTCCTGCACCAATAAACACGCCCCCTGTAACACGGTTAAATACCTTGGCTCGACCCTTGGCAAATAACCACGTTGATGATTTTGCACCTAGGTAGGCGTAGATCAATAACCAAGACAACTCCATCACAACAAAGGTTAAAGCAAACACAGCAAACTGGGGAAGCAGAGCGAGTGACGGGTCGATAAACTGAGGGAAAAGTGCGGTAAAAAACAAGATCGCTTTCGGGTTACTCGCGCCAACAATAAAACCACTTAAGTAGTGTTGCACCGCGCTTTCTTTAACAAGCTGAGAATCGGTTTGTTGACTAGATAGATTGTCGTAATCTTGCTGGTTAGAACGTAAAGACTTCCAGCCAAGATAGATAAGATACGCAGCGCCAGTCCATTTTATGACATTAAATACCACTTCCGATGAAGCTATGATCACCCCTAAACCGGTGAACGATAACGTTAAGATTCCGGTGATCGCCGTTAAGCTGCCCAGAGCAGTAAATATTGATAATTTAAAACCCGATTGCACACCTTTGGTCATGCACAATAAAGAACTTGGGCCCGGCGATGCCGTTAAAATCAGTACTGCCAACAAATAATAAATCCATGTATCAAAGCTCATTGCGAATTCTCCTTAACTCACTAAAACGGCTAAACATTAGCCACCAATATGTAATAGCCATTCATATTAGGCAACTAAATATTGAACATTATTTATTCTGTATTGATGACTTAGCCCTAAAACTAAGGCAATAAAAAACGCCATGCATTGCTGCATGGCGTTTAAATTAAAACGTTTCAAATAGAACGTCTTACCAGATACTAAGCTAAAAACTAGCCATCATTACCTAGTCTTTGTAGATTGAGAACTCGTCAGCGCAAGCCACTAGCTGCTCGCGAGTGATCATGAATACACCGTGACCACCGTTCGAGAATTCAATCCAAGTGAATGGAATCTCAGGGTACTGATCCATCATATGAACCATTGAGTTACCCACTTCACAGATCAGAATACCATCATCAGTTAGGTAATCTGGTGCGTTAGCTAGGATACGGCGAACCAATTTCAGACCGTCAGTACCTGCTGCTAGGCCAAGTTCTGGCTCATGAGTAAACTCATCTGGCAGGCTGTTCATATCTTCTTCGTCCACGTAAGGAGGGTTAGACACGATCAGGTTGTATTTCTCTTTCGGCAGATCACGGAAAAGATCTGAACGGATTGGGAACACTTGTTGCTCCATGCCGTGATCTTGAACGTTCTGCTCAGCAACTTGAAGTGCGTCAGTAGAGATATCTATCGCGTCTACTTCAGCATCTGGGAATGCGTGCGCACAAGCGATAGCAATACAACCACTGCCCGTACAAAGATCCATAATACGAGCTGGTTCTTCTGTTAACCATGGTTGGAACTGAGCTTCAATTAGCTCACCAATTGGCGAACGAGGCACAAGAACACGCTCGTCAACATAGAACTCAAGGCCACAGAACCAAGCTTTATTGGTTAGGTAAGCCGTTGGGGTACGATCATTGATACGCTTAATCACGCGCTCAACAATACGTAGACGCTCACTGCTTGTTAAACGAGAGTTCATGACATGCGAAGGAACATCAATCGGCAGATAAAGAGTAGGTAAAATAAGTTGTACCGCCTCATCCCACGCGTTATCAGTGCCGTGACCATAAAATAGGCCCGCTGCGTTAAAGCGGCTAACAGTCCAACGAATCACATCTTGAAGCGTGTGTAGTTCTGATACCGCTTCTTCTACAAAAATCTTATCCAAAATTGTCTCCGAAAAGCGCTACAATACCGCTAATTACGTTTCTAATTAGAATTCATAACCTGATGAGCAAAAAAGACACCGACTTCGATGACGATTTCGCCCTATTCAATGATGCAGTAAAGGGCGTTAAAAAGTTGCGACAGGATACCATAGTCCAGCAGCCAAAAAGAAATGCCAAGCAAAAAGAAATTACGCGAACGGCAAGACAAGCCAGTGACAGCGAGTTTTATTTCTCGGATGAATTTATTCCGCACCTTAGCGAAGACGGCCCAACACGTTATGCGCGTGATGATGTCTCTAAATATGAGGTGAAGCGTCTGCGTCGTGGTGTCTACGTACCAGATGTGTATCTCGATATGCACGGTATGACTCAACAAGAAGCGAAACGCGAGTTAGGTGCAATGATTGCCCACTGCGTAAAAGAGAGCGTGGCGTGTGCCTGCGTTCAACATGGTATTGGTAAACACATCCTTAAACAAAAGGTGCCTTTGTGGTTAGCGCAGCACCCGGACATAATGGCTTTTCATCAAGCACCATTAGAGTTTGGTGGCCATGGTGCACTGTTGGTTTTAATTTCGATCCCTGAGAAATGATCTGTTGGCCTGTTAAGTATTCCAACGTCAAATACAGCAAAGGGTATCTCAAATAATTGGGATACCCTTTTCTTTGTTACCTTTCAGCATGCAGCTTCTCTAAAGCCTCGCCTATGGATTAATATTCCAAAGTAACTCGCCTCTTTGTGTCTCTAGCTCAAAGTCGATACAGGCCAAACCTGAAGTCGGAAACATAGGTGGCGCCATACCTGTTGCGAACTCCGCAGTTAAGTAGCCCACTAAAGGTAAATGAGACACAAATAAAACAGTCTCTAGCTTTTCCACTTCCGTCATCGCTAAGGTCAAATCAAACACGTCGTCGGACATTCCATAAGGAGTAATATCATCACAGGTTTCAACTTTCTTTGCAGAAAACACCTGAGAAATCTCTAACCACGTTTCTTGTGCTCTTAAGTAGGGACTTACCAGTACTTTATCAAATTGACTTATGCCTTGCTCATTTGCCGCTTGCGCGACCGCAAGAGACGCCATTTTACCGCGCTGAGTTAACGCTCGTTCTGCATCAGAGTTTGCAAAATTTTCTGCTTCACCGTGGCGCATTATGAATACTTTCATGCTCAATCCTGTCTACGTAACATTTCGAGAGTTGATATATCCCATATCAACGATACGCTACTTAGCGTTTGGCTCTCAGTCCAGAGAAAACGCAGTCTATATAAATAATTATATCAAGTCACTTGCTAAAGAGTTCGACTTTCTTAACAATCTTATTAAAAGAAAATAAATTACTGATAAAAATCGATAAAAGATGATTTTTAAGTCGCTAAAAATCTCTTCATATCCCAAAAAATGATCACAACGTTTGCACGCCGAATCATCGGGTACATAATTTAAAAACCACCTTCTCTGGAGATGCTCCTGTGCACTTAAGCCCCAATGATGAACATCAATACCGTTACATAACCTTAAATAACGGGTTACGCGTACTGTTAGTTCAGGACCCAAAAGCTCAAAAAGCCGCAGCCGCATTAGCCGTTAATGTGGGGCACTTTGATGACCCTACAGACCGAGAGGGTTTAGCTCACTACTTAGAGCATATGCTATTTTTGGGAACGGAAAAGTACCCAAAGGTCGGAGAGTTCCAAAGTTTTATCAGCCAGCATGGCGGTAGCAACAATGCATGGACGGGCACAGAGCACACCTGCTTCTTTTTTGATGTTGAATTGAATGCGTTTGAAACCGCACTCGATCGCTTCAGCCAATTTTTCACTGCTCCCCTGTTCAACGAAGAAGCATTAGATAAAGAACGCCAAGCGGTTGATTCAGAATATAAAATGAAACTCAACGACGATTCGCGACGCTTGTACCAAGTGACCAAAGAACTGGTGAACCACAATCACCCATTCTCGAAATTTTCTGTCGGTAATATCGATACGTTGGGCGACAGAAACGGCGAAACGATTCGACAAGATATCTTATCGTTCCACCAGCAGCAATATTCTGCAGACCTAATGACACTCACACTGTCTGGCGATCAATCATTAGATGAGATGCAAGGTTGGGTTGAGGAACGCTTTAGCTCAATTACCAATCACAGCCTGCAAGGTAAAAAAGTTCAAGAACCGATTATTGGCGAGTTAAGCACAGGCGTTCAAGTACATGTCGAACCAATAAAAGAAGTGCGCAAACTCATACTCACCTTCCCGATGCCAAGCATGGATGAGCACTATGGTGTTAAGCCACTGTCGTTCTTCGCACACCTTTTAGGTTACGAAGGTGAAGGCAGTTTAATGATGCAATTGAAAGAGAAAGGTTGGATCACTTCTCTCTCAGCCGGTGGTGGCGCAAGTGGCAGTAACTATCGTGATTTCACCGTCAGTTGCTCGTTGACCATCGAAGGTTTAACCAAAACCGATAACATCATCCAAGCAGTGTTTCAATACATCAAGTTGATTGAACAACAGGGCATTGAAGAGTGGCGTTATCTAGAAAAACGCGCAGTGTTAGAATCAGCGTTCCGCTTTCAAGAGCCAGCAAGGCCACTTGATTTAGTCAGTCATCTGGTGCTCAACATGCAACACTATCAAGAACAAGATGTGGTGTATGGCGACTATAAAATGTCGCACTTCGATGACGAATTACAGCGATCTTTACTCCCCTACTTAACCGTCGACAATATGCGCGCGACCATTGTGGCTCAAGGCTTCGAGTATGATAGAGAAGCAAAATGGTACTACACGCCCTACTCAGTGACACCTTTTAGCCCAGAGCAAACCCAAAGCTTTATGTGCATTAACCCCGGTTGGCAGTTTGAGCTTCCAAACAAAAACCCGTTTATTTGCTATGACTTAGATCCGGCAGAACTCGAAGGTGACGCTAAGCACCCGCAATTGTTAGAAGAGTTGGACGGCTTTAAGCTGTGGCATCTGCAAGATCATCAATTTCGAGTACCGAAAGGTGTGGTGTATATCGCCATCGATAGCCCGCACTCGGTCGCTAGCCCTAAGAACATTGTCAAAACACGCTTATGCGTAGAGATGTTCTTAGATTCACTCGAAAAAGAGACCTATCAGGCTGAAATTGCTGGTATGGGTTACAACATGTATACCCACCAAGGTGGCGTAACCCTGACTCTGTCTGGATTTAGCGAAAAACAACCACAATTGCTCAATATGATCCTTGAACGCTTTCAAGCTCGTGAATTTAGTCCAGCCCGCTTTGAAACCATTAAGCATCAATTGCTTAGGAGTTGGGGCAATGCGTCACAAGATCGCCCTCTGTCACAACTGTTTAATGCCATGACTGGGATACTGCAGCCAAATAACCCTCCTTATGCGGTTCTCATAGAAGCGCTAAATACCATTGAAGTCGATGAGTTGTCCTCATTCGTTCAATCGATATTAGCCGAACTCCATGTTGAGATGTTTGTGTATGGCGATTGGAAGCAAGCTGATGCTCTCGAGATGGCTGAAACGTTAAAAGACACATTGCGTGTCCAAGATCAAGCTTATGAAGAGTCACTGCGACCGTTAATAATGCTAGGTGAAAATGGTAGCTTCCAGCGTGAAGTTGTGTGTAATCAGGATGATTCGGCCATCGTGGTTTATTATCAATGCCCCGATATTTCACCTCAGAATATTGCGCTGTATTCATTGGCTAACCATTTGATGTCAGCTACTTTCTTCCATGAAATACGCACCAAACAACAACTTGGATACATGGTTGGCACAGGCAATATGCCGCTCAACCGACACCCAGGTATTGTGTTGTACGTGCAGTCACCGAATGCCGCTCCAGCCGACTTGTTGGCCTCAATAGATGAGTTCCTTAATGCCTTCTACATGGTTTTATTGGAGCTGAATGACTACCAATGGCACAGCAGTAAACGTGGCCTTTGGAATCAGATTTCGACACCCGATACGACTTTGCGAGGTCGAGCTCAGCGCTTATGGGTTGCGATAGGTAATAAGGATATTGAATTCAACCAGAGAGAGCGTGTATTGGAAGAGCTTAAAGGGCTCACTCGCTCGGACATGATCCGTTTTGTGATTAACCAACTGAAACCACGCACGGCAAATCGTCTAATAATGCACGCTCACGGTAATGCTCATAACGAAGAAGAAAAGTTATCAGCAGGTATTGAAATCGGGTCTATTGATGAATTTCAGTTACGACCTAAAGACTGCCAACTTGGTTAATAAGACTGGAATACCAACCAGAATAAACTAAAAAAGCCCGCATCAATTGCTTGATACGGGCTTAATAATCAATGTGCTTGAAAGTTACTTTTATAGAGAGTTACTTATAAAAAGACTCATCCAAGCCAGCACGTGTCAGTAGGCCATCACATGGCGCAAAACGATCACCGTACTTCTTAGCGAAGTCGTTCATCATCTCAACCAGTGATTTAATACCGATTTGATCCATATAACGGAACGGACCACCTAGGAATGGCGGGAAACCAATACCAAAAATAGCACCAATATCGCCATCTCTCGGGCTACGGATAATGCCATCGTCTAGACAACGAACCGCTTCGTTTAGCATAGGTAACACGCAACGCATTGCGATGTCGTTATCACTTAGCTTAGGTTCAGGTTGAAGCTTAAGCAGCTTGTAAACTGACTTATCGACTTCCTTCTTCTTACCTTTGTAGGTATAGAAACCTTTGCCATTCTTACGGCCTTTACGATTATCGTTCAGAAGAATGTCGAACACATCAGGGCCTTGGAAACGATCGCCTAATTCATTGACCAGAATCGGGATGATCTTAGCGCCGATATCCACACCAACCTCATCTAACAAGGTAATTGGGCCAACCGGGAAACCGAAGTCCAATAACGTGCTGTCTAGCTTTTCAATCGGCTCATTAGCCAATAGCAGATGTGCCGCCTCATTCATGTATGGAGCAAGAATACGGTTCACATAGAAACCCGCTGTATCTTTAACAACAATCGGCGTTTTGCCTTGCTTCTTCGCTAATGCTACAACCGTTGAAATCGTCTCTTCTGAGGTTGTCTCATGAGGGATAACCTCAACCAGCGGCATTTTCTCTGCAGGGCTGAAGTAGTGAAGACCGATCACATTTTCTGGTCGCTTCGCCTTCTCCGCGATCTTATGGATTGGTAGCGAAGATGTGTTGGTCGCGAAGATCGTCTCTGGCTTAGCATTTTCTTCAATGTCTGCAACCATCGACTGCTTAAGGTCGAGGTCTTCAAACACCGCCTCAATCACAACATCAGTGTGGTTAAAACTCGTAAAGTCGATACCGCCAGACAGTTGAAGCATCTTACTTTCAAGGTCAGCTCGGCTCAGAATACGACGCTTACGCTGCTTATCGAACAACTTGTAATTGTAGTTAAGCGCGTTCAGTACACCTTCATTTGATACGTCTTTAATACGCACAGGCACTTTCGCTTTCGCTACGCTCACGTGGCTGATACCCGCCCCCATTAGGCCACCGCCTAGCACGCCAACACGCTTAACCGCTTTTGGTTCTGCATCTGCGCCATGTTCTTTTTTCATTTCTGTGGTGGCAAAGAAAATAGAACGAAGAGCTTTAGATTGTGTCGTCATCACCAGTTCAGAGAAGCGCTTGGCTTCGTACTGAAGACCTTTATCAAAACCGTTCTCTAAGCCATAACGAATCACATCGAGAATCGCATCAGCGGCTGGGTAATTACCGCGTGTCTTCTGATTAGTCTTCTTTGAAGCCTGTTCAAAAATCACTTTACGGCCAAAACCATTACGTGAGATTAATTTTTCTTTAGTCGAAGCTTGGCTTTTAGACGCAAGACGCTTACCTTTTTTTCCACCTGAGTTCTTTTCGACAAAGCTCTTAGCGACTTCAAGCAAGATAGTTTCTGGCACACAAGCATCTACGACACCTAGCGATTTCGCTTTCTTAGCGCGAAGCTGTTTACCGGTGAGAATCAGATCGAGCGACGGTAGCAAACCAATTAAACGAGGCAGACGCTGCGTACCACCAGAACCTGGTAGTAAGCCTAGCTGAACTTCTGGCAGGCCAAGACGAGTCTTATCTGAATCTGTACACACTCGATAATCACACGCCAAGGCTAACTCTAGACCGCCACCCAAACATGGGCCATGAATCGCCGCCACAACGGGATAAGGAAGATCAGATAACGCTTGGAACATCTCCTGTCCTTGACGCGCAAGAGACTGAGCTTCGTCAGCCGTTTTACACGCATCTAGCATTCTAACATCAGCACCAGCAATAAAATTATCTGGCTTGAGTGAATGCACGATCAAGCCTTTAACTTGGCTTTTCTTTTCCTTCAATTGCTCAAAGATCGCTTTCATCTCTTCCGCAAAAGCCGCTTGCAACGTGTTCATTTTCTCGTTTGGCACATCGATCGCTAACCATGCAAGATTGTTGTCATCAATGGTTAACCTAAATGCTGTTGCTTGATTTTTTGGGTCTGCCGTTAGAGTCGAATCTTCTTTAGTGACCGCTTCATTTGCTGTTGTTGCATCAAGAGTCGTAGACATTATTCTACCTCCAAGATCATTGCTGCACCTAAACCACCGGCCGCACAAGCTGTATTCAGTGCCAAACCGCCACCGCGACGTTTCAGTTCACGTAATGTTTGAGTCATCATGCGTGCGCCAGTCGCAGCAAATGGGTGTCCATAAGCAATTGAGCTGCCCAGCACGTTGAACTTCTCCATATCAATCTCACCGATTGCTTTATCTCGGCCAAGATTCTGTTGAGCAAACTCATCGCTTGCAAACATTTTGACGTTAGCCAAAACTTGAGCTGCAAACGCTTCGTGCATCTCGATAAGTGTTAGGTCTGACAACTCTAAACCTGTGTTCTTCAGCACTTGAGAGGTCGCATAGGTTGGCCCCATCAACATGTCTGTTTCAACACCAATCGCTGAGAATGCGTAACCGCGAATATAACCAAGCACTTCTAAGCCTAGCTCTTTCGCTTTGCCTTCGCGCATCAACATCACTGCCGCACCGCCATCAGTAAGAGGCGTCGCATTAGCTGCCGTTACGCTGCCGTACTTTCTGTCGAATGCAGGACGAAGTTTAGCGTAGCCTTCTACTGTTGAGTCGTGGCGAATGTTGTTATCTTCCGCTAAGTACTTTTTGTACGGTGCAGGGAATGTCGTCATTACTTCGTCTTTAATCTTGCCTTCTTTCCATGCTTGAGAAGCAAGAGAGTGAGAGCGGTGTGCAAGTGCATCTTGAGCTTCGCGAGTAATACTGTGCGTCTTCGCCATCTGCTCGGCAGTTTGCCCCATGGATAAACCGGTCGAGTATTCCGCGACAGCCGGTGGCACTGGCATGAGGTCTTTCACGGAAAGGGTTTTAAGAATCTTCAGTTTTTGACCCATAGTTTTCGTTTTACTCAGCGCTAATAAGTTTGCCGCTAACTTTTTCGAAACACCGATTGGCAATACAGAAGACGAATCCGCACCACCCGCAATACCGATATCAATCGTGCCAGCCATAATACTTTCGGTAACATTGACTGCCGCTTGAAAGCTGGTTGCGCATGCTCGTGTCACACTGTAAGCATCGGTATTAATATTCATTCCAGTGCCCAGCACGATCTCACGCGCAATATTTGGTGCTTCCGGCATCTGAACAACTTGGCCGAACACAACTTGTTCGATAAGCGCAGGATCGACATCAGTTCTTGCAAGCATTTCGCTCACAACCATTTTGCCTAAGTCGACCGCAGGCACTTGACTAAATTCGGTGCTCTGACGAGCGAATGGGGTTCGTAACCCAGCGACAACGGCAACACGTTCTCCAGAACGCGTTTTGACTTCCTGTTTGCCCATGGTTTCTCCTTAAGGTTAAGAGGTCTGACCTGAATCATTGTAAAGAAGTTGTTAATTAAATCAAACGAGCGTTTAAATAAACGTGATACGAGTATCTCACTGTTTGAAAGTATGGCAGCACATTCAGGCGAATCTTTTTTGGGGGAAGGTTGTCGTTAGAGACTAAACTATTGTGAGCAAATACTGTTATCGCTTTGTAGGGAATGGTTTTCTTGAGGTAAAAAAAAACCACACAAAGCTGTGTGGTTGGAATGTGTATAAAGCAATTAACTTGACGCCAATTGAAATAATCAGTTTCCTGATTAGGAGAAAGTAAAGTCAGCCTTCAAAAGGAAGTGTCGTCTTGCTCAACATGCTAGTCACGAATGACTAACTAGACGACAAGGTGTACTATAACTGGTTCGAGGCCTTAGATTTTGAAGTAGATCAATTTTAATGTGATTTTACGAATTCCTGCCGATCGTTCGCTCTGAAAACGAAACAGAATATAAAAACGAAGCACAACGTATAGAGACAGCTATACGCAGAGCAATTATGGAGGCTCGTGTGTCAATAATAAAAATGTTTGGAAAGAAAACAGCCAAGCGTCCGGTCAACTCTGATATGGACAAACAAAGAAAATACGAAGCACTCGTGCGCGCCTATCATCGTGACCTCTTTCGCTATGCCTATTGGTTATGTAAAGACAAAAGCATTGCCGAGGATTTAGTGCAAGAGACTTGCCTTCGTGCATGGAAGTCACTCGATAGCCTACAAGATGAAAAAGCCGCGAAATCTTGGCTGATTACTATCTTGAGACGCGAGAACGCTCGACGTTTTGAACGTAAACAATTTGATCTGGTTGATATCGACGATCATGGTAACGATGCTAGTGTCAGTGATGACCCGCACCATCAACACCAGTGGTTACAAGCTCAGATCATGAAACTTGAAATTGATTACCGTGAGCCTCTCTTCTTACAAGTGATTGGTGGTTTTAGTGGTGATGAGATCGCAGATATTCTCGAACTCAACAAAAACACGGTGATGACACGTTTATTCAGAGCTCGAAATCAATTGAAAGAGATGCTGGATACAGAAGAGGCAGAAAGGGGGCAACATAATGGATGATTTGGAATTTCGTCGTCGTGTATTGTCGGAACCTAAACAGCGTACACAAGATATTGTTGATGCGGCCGCGAATAGCGAAGCCAATAGTAACTTCTTAGACGATGTACTAGCGCTTGATAAACAGATCCACACTGCAATGAACGTAGATGTGCCAGACGATCTTGCTGACCGTATTCTGTTCAATCAGACCTCAAGCGAAGAAAGTAAAGTAGTAAGGCCGACTTTTGCTCGACGAGCAATGGCGATGGCGGCTTCAGTGGCATTCGTTGCTGGTTTATTAGTTGGCCAGGTTAACTGGGGCAATGCATTCGTTTCACCCGCACAAGCAAGTTTGGCTGATACAGCAATGAAGCACGTTGTTGATGAAAAGAGTTTTGTTAGTAGCATCGATGAACAGGTTACATCGCAGCAGATCAACGCAAAAATGAACCCATTTGCTTTTCAGTTTGATGATGCTTTCCCTTACCACGTCTATTACCTAAACCACTGTGGCTTTGGTAAATCCAACGCGGTACATATGGTCTTCCAAGGCGCAAAAGGCAAAGTAACGTTGTTTTTAACCGGTATTCCGACAGACAAACCTATCGACTTTGATGAAAAAGGCATGTCCGGTTCGGTAACCCCCGTGGATGGCAGCAGTTTGATCCTTGTAGGTGAGAATGGTGAAGACATTTCTAAGATCGCCGAAAAGCTTACCAAAATGATCAAACCGATGAGCTAATTCGCTCTCAAAGCCCCGTAATAAAAGGCCCAGCAACTATACTCTTGATATTGCTGGGCTTTATTTATAACAAACCCTTAAACCATTCACAAAGCTAATACCACTAGAGTTAAAACTCTAAAAATAAGCATTTCTCACCATTTTCGTGCCAGATAGGCGTCATTTCCATAATTTTCCACTCAAATTTTTCAATGGTCGGATTTGTATATCGTATACTTGCGAATAGGATCAGCCACCATTGAGCAATTGCTCAAATTAATCGCCCTGTAGAGGCGGATATATAAAGGAATAAATAAATGACTACCAACAACACGCGTCTGTTTAAAAAGTCTCTTTTAGCAGTAACAATTACACTGGCGTCTTCGCAAGCGATGGCAGCAGGTTTCCAAATCAACGCACAATCAGCAACTGGCATCGGCCGTGCTTTCGCTGGTGATGCAGTAATCGCAGATAACGCGTCAGTAATGGCACGTAACCCTGCAGCAATGGCACTGTTTGATAAAACTGAGCTTTCTCTTGGTTTTGAAAGCATCACTTCACTGATTGAAGTTAAAGATGCAGAATACAATATTAACGGCAGCCCAATCCCAGTTGCCAATACTGATGATGTCGGTGACACTTCTATTGCACCCAATATCCACCTTATCGTCCCAGTAAATGATAAATTTGCTTGGGGTGTGAATGCATATTCAAATTTTGCTACAAAGACTGAGTTTGATGACAGCTACACTGCAGCTGAATACGGCGGCCTAACTGATGTTAAGAGCATTAACTTTGGTCTTGCTGGGTCATATCGCCTAAGTGAACAATGGAGTTTCGGTGCAGGTTTAGACCTGATTTACGGCCAAGGCACGATGAAAAGAGAAACAAGTGCGGCTCTAGGAGTCGCTAGTGGTGGCTTAGTCCCAGCTGGAACAACGTTAGTTGATGTTGATGAAGCTGATGGTTGGGCAGTAGGCTTTAACGTGGGTACTGTGTATGAACTAGATGAAAACAACCGTTTTGGTCTATCGTACCGTTACAGCCCTGAAATTACAGCTAAAGATGACAAAGGGCAGGAAATTACTCTACCTCTACCCGACATTGCTGAATTCTCTGGTTACCACAAAATCGAAGATACTAAATTCGCAGTTCACTATTCTGTACAGTGGATTGGTTGGGGTGCATTCGATCAGATTGACTTTGACAACCTACAAGGTTCACCACTTGGTTCAACGTATGCAAAACAATACCAATGGCAAGACGGTTGGCACTACGCAATTGGTGGTACTTACTACCTAAACGATACTTGGACACTACGTACTGGTTATATGTATGACACGAGCGCACAAGACAAGCTAACTTCAATCTCTGTACCAGACTCTGATCGTCAGTGGTTCTCTGCAGGTTTCACATACCACATTGATACAGTTTCTAATGTTGACTTCGGTTTCACATACTTAATGGGTGATGATGTAAATGTATCAGAAAACACACAGTTAGGAACAGGGCTTTCAACTGGTGTCAACGCGACAACACACGCTGATGCAATCCTACTAGGTCTACAATACAGCCGCAGCTTCTAAGATAAGCTGGGTTATAAATATCCAAAGGGTCGCATTACGCGACCCTTTTTTGTTACCTAAACCACTGACTGGCATCGATTTAGGCTTACAGCTGTAGGCTGCAGAGGCAAAATATGCCTACAGGTGTACGCTCAAATTTCGCAACACAGCCGAAACATTCAGGCTATTTACCTAATAATTCGGCATATTTGACAATTAAATCCCTAAAACACTATTTTATTCGAATTTCATTTTTAAAGTAATAACTCTAAACGTAGAATCATGTCACTAAATACTTATGATTCAGCGAACATCACAATGAAAATGAATAAGACTCTTCTATCTGCTGCAGTGGCAGTTGGACTACTTTCGACTTCTACCGTGACTCAAGCGGCAGGTTTTCAATTAGCAGAATACTCAGCTACAGGCCTTGGCCGTGCATACGCGGGGGAAGCTGCAATCGCAGACGGTGCGGACGCACAATGGCGCAACCCTGCAATGTTGACTTACCTAGAAGGTACACAGGTTTCTGTTGGTGGTATCTACGTTAACCCTAACATTGATGTTAAAGGTGAAGTAAACCACGCTCACCCTGCGATAGGGACAAGCCAAGCATCTTCAAACGATTTCGCAGATGATGCCATTATCCCTAACCTTTACATTTCTCACCGTTACAACGAAAAGTTTGCTATTGGTCTTGCATTTGGCACGAACTATGGCATGGAAACTAATTTAGGTGATGACTTTAACGCCTCTCACTTCGGCAACGAAGCAAGCGTGATCACCAAAGAAGCTAACCTTAACTTTGCTTATCAAATCGTTGAACAAGTTAGCATTGGTGGCGGTATTCGTTACGTTATGGGAGAAGGTAGCTTTGGCGCAACAGCCCCCGAAAAAAACGCTGTTGCAGTAAACCCAAGCACAGGTGCACCAATCTCAGTCCCTGCAGGTACAACACTAAAATATATGGAAGGTGATGACACGGCTTGGGGTTGGCAAGTAGGTACAGCGTGGCAGATCAACGAAGACCACCGTATAGGTTTTGCCTATAAATCTGAGGTTGAACTGAAATTAGAAGGTCACGCTGAGGGGATCGGATTTAAGATGGCACAAGGTCAACGTGCCAACGGCCATATGATGTTAGCACTTCCTGCAACAGCAGAACTCGCAAGTTTCCATCAACTGACTAAAGCCTTAGCACTTCACGCTAGTTTCAACTGGACGGATTGGAGTTCTTTCGAGAAACTGCAAGCAGAGCTAGGCACATCTGGCAGCCATACAGTTAAAGTCGAAAATTGGGAGGATAACTACCGCTTTGCTTTAGGTGCAACTTACCAAATTGATCCTAAGCTAGCGCTACGTACCGGTATTGCTTACGATACCTCAGCAGTAAGTGACAAAAACCGTACTATTACTATCCCAGAAACAGACCGCACTTGGTTAAGTGTTGGTGCTGGTTACCAATGGTCTGAGCAACTGTCATTCGATGCTGGCTTTACATACATTATTGCTAAAGATGCTCCAATCACCGAATCACGTGGCTATGCATCTGACGATACTGCTGAAGCCGTTGGTGGTCAATTTGTTGGTACAACAACTGGTAATGTTTGGCTAGTGGGTATCCAAGCCAACTACCGCTTCTAATCTGTTTGACTTAATCTAAAGTCATAAGCATTAAAAAGGCTCGATGTTGTTTTCAACCTCGAGCCTTTCCTTTATTTATTCTTCAAAGTTTTATATTTAGTAATCTTCTAGATACCCATCAATGAAGTCTTCTTCATCAAGATCGACCTCTTCAGGTTCAACCTCGGCTTTGAAGTCACGGCGTTGAATGTAAACGTCACGTGTTAATGCGTATGGATCCGGAGAGTCATCCAATTGGGCTTCTTGTGAAACTAATTTAGCTCGAGTCTCCATCCCTTCAAACGCCCACTTGCCTAAGCTCGCCCAGAAGTTCAAGAAAGAGAGAGGCACATACAAACCATCGACAGTATCTGTTACTTCACGAGTCGTTAATGGGCCATAACCTGGCACCATAAAGTAAGGGCCATTTCCTACTCCATGATGACCAATCGCATCAGAGAATGATTTGTCATCAAACTTAGTGATCCCCGCTTCACTAGCGATATCAATTAAGCCAAGTAGACCAAACGTAGAGTTAATCCAAAATCGGTTGAAATGGTCGAGTGCTTCACCGCCATTACCCATTATTAGATTATTCACCATGCTTGATGGTTCGTCTAAGTTGGCTAAAAAATTGGAGATTCCAGAGCGAATTGGCACAGGAGTATAATCAACATAGGCTAGAGAAACTGGACGAACCAAATAAGGGTCTAGATACTCGTAGTTGAGATCCCACATCGCTCTGTTGAACCCTTCAAAAGGATCATTGGGGTGGGATTCTACGACGTATTCAGAGGTTTCAAGGTTATTATCGTAAGTGCTTTCATCTGGCGCGCTAGAACAGCCCACCGTTAAGCTAGCGATAAAAAGTAAACCCGAGAGTCTTAAAACACTGCTAGACATATCACCTTTTCCATAAGGAATTCATATAATAATAAAAAGGCCAGCAATCGCTGGCCTCAATTGTTTGCGTAAGTCTATACCGTTTATCAACAAATCGGAATAGCTAACACCTATGCAAAGTGATGATTAATATTGCTTGTTGATATCAATGGTCACTGGAGCACCCAGTTCAACCACTTCACTCTCACCGTACCAATCACCATCGCGAGTTGAAACATTACCATCGGTATCAAGCCTAGCTCTAACCATCAGAGTTTCAAGGCTAGACAACTTTTGGCCTTCCAACATGCTGTTACCATCATCAAGCACAACAGTACGAGGGAAAGTCCCCAATGGGTAACGAGCCGCAGCAACAGGCATTGGCGAGCCATCCGCTCTGTGTATTGATACTACCAACACTGAATTCGGATCAGCATTCACATCACCAGATATATCAAGCGTTACGGCAACACTCTTACCTTGGTCAACGCCCATGGCATTGCCCATTTTCTTCTGAGCACTTTCAATACTGCGTGACAACATTTCGTAGCGACTGTCTTGCGGACCAATCATCTGCTGCATGATACTCCAGTACTTCACAGCACCTGGGTAATCTTGACGCTCAAACGCATCGAACGCCAGCAATGAAAACACACGCAGGTCCACGTAATCGTTTTGAATCAAACGGCTCAAAATCAAGCGAGCTTGGTTTTGATCGGCTTCATCAGGCGAAAGCATCAGTGCTTGTGCAAAACCTAACTGAACATCTTCATTCTTAGGCTCAAGCTTGTACGCTCGTTCCATAGAATCTTTTGCTGTTTCAGCATCGCGATTAGCCAGTGCAATACGACCAAGAAGTAACCAACCCGTTGAGTCTTTAGGTTGATAGTGCAGACGAGTACGAAGCGCTAACGTCAAATCTTCGAGTTCATCATCCGTTAGCGCACCACCTTCCGATGACATTAGCTTTTTAGACAACTCAGGAAGGTTCGAACTCACTTCTTGCCAGTGTTGAACTTTGTCTAGCGCACCAAACTTAAAGTACATACCATACGTTACCACTACAACCAGAATGATCGACGGTACAACAACACCAAGCGTTGAGATTTGAGTCTTCTTCATCTCTTCTTGTGTAGGAACATCATCAAGCAGCGACTGTTTCAAATCAGCGATCAATTCCTGCTGGTTATCAACAAGGCCTTCTTCTGCTTCTACTTCTAACTCAACGAGGCGGTCTTTATAGAATGCTTTGTTCAACTCGTCGCGAAGCATTTCGTCGTTGTTCGCCTTCTTGTTAATGAAGGGCAGAACAATTAAGAAAATTGCCGCTAGCGAAAGGATAATGGTAGAAATCCAAAATAGAGTCATTACTGTTTATCTCCGTCGTTCTCTTCGTCGAGTAACGCTTTTAAACGTGCTTCTTTGTCTGCATCCCAGTCTTTATCTGACTCTACTGCCGCTTTCGATTTTGACTTTCTGCTGCGTAAAATGATCAAACCAAATCCAACAACAACCACTGCAAACGGACCAACCCAAAGGATTGAAGTTGCGAGTGTCAGCGGTGGATTGTAAGTAACAAAGTTACCATAGCGAGCAATCATGTAATCAATGATGTCTTGCTTCGACTTACCATCTTTTGTCATCTCGTACACTTTTTGGCGTAGATCGACCGCCAGTTCAGCGTTCGAATCACCAATGGTGTTGTTCTGGCATTTAGGACAACGAAGCGTGTTGCTCAGCTCTTTGAACTGCTGCTCTTGGTCAACGTTATCAAATTCATGGAACTCGATAGGTGCAGCAAAAGCCGTTGCCGAAATTGCAAACGTAGCGAATAGAGCAATCAGTGCCTTCTTAATCATTTCGCTTCCTCCAACAAGTCTTGATACATCGGCTCAAGCGTCGACGCCCAGTTGGTTGGATTCACATCACCAACATGGCGGTAACGAACCACGCCGTTAGCATCAATCAGGAAGGTCTCAGGCGCGCCATACACACCTAGGTCTAGACCTAGCATACCGTTACCATCAAACAGACTGATTAAGTACGGGTTGCCTAGCTCGTTTAACCAACCGACAGCCTTATTACGATCATCTTTGTAGTTCAAACCAATAATCTTAACGCCTTGATCAGCGAGCTTGTTCAGGTAAGAGTGCTCTGCATAACAAGTAGGACACCAAGTCGCCCACACATTAAGAAGTAGCGGTTCACCTTTAAAGATAGCTTGGTCGTGAAGTTTGCCCGGTTGCTCTAAGTCTTCTAGACGAAACTCAGGAACCGTTTTGCCAATCAATACGGATTCCAGTTTAGTCGGGTCATCGCCCGACTGGTTGCGCATTAATTGCGTTGCAAAGATTCCAGCTAGAACCATGAACGCAATCAAAGGAATGAATAAAATCTTCTTGTTCATTCTAATTAAGCCTCCTGCTCTTTAGCCGACTTTTTGGTTGGCTTACGGAAACGGTAACGACGGTCACTGATAGCGATAGCACCACCAATCGACATAATCAAAGAACCCGCCCAGATCCAACGTACAAAAGGTTTGTAGTAGATACGAACAGCCCAAGACTTGTTGTCGTCCAAACGCTCACCCATTGCGATGTATAAGTCACGTGTAACGCCACGGTCGATCGCCGCTTCCGTCATCATAGACTTAGCTGTGGTGTAGAAACGTTTTTCCGCATGAAGCGTGTTAATGTATTTGCCTTCTTTAGTGATTTCAAAGTCAGCAATGTAACCATCGTAGTTTGGACCATCTTTGTCACGAACGCCGGTAAACAGGAAGCTATACTCTTCAAGTTGATAGCTTTCGCCGGGTGCTAAGCGTACATCGCGTTCGATACTGTAGTTTTGCACCATCGCGATACCAATCACTGTCACGGCTAGACCAATGTGACCACACATCATCGCCCAGTGGCTACGAGGTAGCTTAGTCAAACCTTTCATAAACGTATGACGGTGAGTCGCACGCTCATGCAGTTCAAAACCGTGCATGAAGATGATCCAGAATGCCATTACCCAACCAGCAAACGCAGTACCACTGAAGCGGTCAGCCAACAGAGCTACCATTAGTGCACTCAAACCAAGTGAGAATGCACCTGAAATCAACATTGGTTTAACTAGCTTGGATAGATTGTCGCGTTTCCAGCGAATCAGAGGACCGATACCAAGTAAGAACGAGAACGGAATCATTAACCAGAAGAACAACATATCAAAGAATGGAGCACCGATAGACACCGAGCCCAGACCTAGCTGTTTGTGAACTAATGGTAATAGCGTACCGACTAACACAACCACTAGTGCCGCGATCAATAAGATGTTGTTGCCAAGCAGTGCGTTTTCACGAGAAACCAGATCGAAGTTACCGCGAACACGAACCGATGCGCCTTTAACTGCGAATAACAGCAGTGAACCACCGATAACAAAGACTAGGAAACCTAGAATAAACATACCACGAGCAGGATCCGACGCGAATGCGTGAACCGATACCAAGATGCCCGAACGAACTAGGAACGTACCTAGTAAGCTTAGCGAAAATGCAGAGATAGCCAGCAATACTGTCCAAGCTTTAAATGTGCCACGCTTTTCGGTTACCGCTAGTGAGTGCATCAATGCAGTACCAGCCAACCAAGGCATGAATGAAGCGTTTTCTACTGGATCCCAGAACCACCAGCCACCCCAGCCAAGTTCGTAGTAAGCCCACCATGAACCCAGTGCGATACCTACCGTTAGGAACAACCAAGCGGCGATAGTCCAAGGACGCGACCAACGAGCCCACGCCGTATCAAGACGACCACTCATTAAAGAAGCAATAGCGAAAGAGAACGCAACAGAGAAACCTACATAACCCATGTAAAGCATTGGCGGGTGAATGATCAAGCCCGGGTCTTGCAATAGAGGGTTCAAGTCACGGCCATCAACAGGGAAGAAAGGCAATGTACGTAGGAACGGGTTAGACGTTACGATAATGAACAGCAAGAAGCCGACAGTAATCAAACCCATGATAGCCAGTACGCGAGCCACTGATTCTTGAGGCATACCACGGCTAAACGTCGCTACTGCAACCGTCCAACCCGCTTGGATAAGCACCCAAAGCAGTAATGAGCCTTCGTGAGCGCCCCAAACCGCAGTAATTCGGTAATACCAAGGCAGTTGGCTATTCGAGTTACTTGCTACGTATTGAATCGTAAAATCATTGGTATAGAACGCGTAGCACAAAATAACGAATGAAATCGCTAGGAATCCGAACATGCCCCACGACAAAGGTCGGGCACTATTCATCAATAACGTGTTATTTCGAGAGGCTCCGAACAGTGGGAGCACACTCAATAGCAATGCCAACCCCAAGGACAGGATCATGGCAAAATGGCCGATTTCGGCTATCATTGAACACTTCCTTCTTTTTGTTCAGTTGTGTATTGCAAAGGCTCATGGGTTTTCTTCATGGCTTCAGCAACCTCTGAAGGCATATACTCTTCATCGTGCTTTGCCAACACCTCGAACGCTTCAATAGTCGTTGCATTTTTAAGGACACCCTGAGCAACAATACCTTGGCCTTCACGGAAAAGATCAGGAAGGATACCATCGTATAGAATTGTTACTTTAGGGCCTACATCAGCTAAATCGAAGCTTACACGTAATGATTCATTATCACGGCTTACAGAGCCGACTACGACCATGCCTCCAATACGTAGGCGTTGACCAACTTCAGGTTTTTTGCCGTCTTTGCCGTTAACCAGCTCAGTTGGTGTGTAGAACAGATCCATGTTCTGGTTGAGTGCGTAAACCATCAATCCAACAGTCGCACTGATACCAAAAAAGATCGCTAAAACAATGCCCAGCCTCTTTTTGCGTCTAGGGTTCATAGAGTGTTCTCCATATTTTTTGCTGCATCGATACGAGCTTGACGATCAATCTTAGCTTGTACTTCATTTAGTAATTGCTTACCACGACGAATACTTGTTACGAGTAAAATGGTCATCGCGAGGAATGTGATTCCAAATGCACTCCATACATATGAGGCGTAGCCCCCCATGGCAAGGAAATCACTTAAAGATTCAAAATACATAATTACCTACCCTACTACGCTTTGTTGGCCGCAAGCTTGCGAACCCATGGACGGTGACTTTCTTTGCTGATAATTTCGTTTCGGAAACGAATCATGGTCACAGCACCAAAGAAAAAGGCGAAGCCGAAAGTGTTAAGAAGAAGCGGCCATAGCATGTCACTTGAAATAGAAGGCTTGTCGAACTTGGTGATCGTGGCACCTTGGTGAAGTGTATTCCACCATTCAACAGAGAAGTGGATAATCGGTAGGTTAATCACACCTACGATAGCCAGAATACCCGCCGCTTTTGCCGCTGTTTTCTGATCATCAAAAGCGTGGTGCAATGCAATCACACCTAAATATAGGAACAGTAAAATAAGCTCCGAGGTTAAACGTGCGTCCCAAACCCACCAAGCACCCCACATTGGTTTCCCCCACACCGCACCAGTCAAAAGAGCGATAAAAGTAAACACAGCACCAATAGGTGCCATTGCCAACGCCGCCATGTCAGATAACCTTACTTGCCATACCAAGCCAATAAAGGCCGCAATTGCCATAGACATATAAACGCCCATAGACCAAATTGCTGACGGAACATGGATATAAATAATCCGGAAGCTATCACCTTGTTGGTAGTCGGAAGGCGCAAACGCTAGCCCCCACACGGTACCGGCGGATAGACACAATAACGCTAGGATAGAGAACCATGGCAGAAGTTTACCAGCAAGCTGATATGAGGTTTCTGCTTTGGCATAGGGATGGAGCCATTTCCACATGTTGTAATCTCACTCTTACTTCATATTGCTTACAGCTATCACAGCTATAATTATTATAATTTATTAGGTTTGGAGCTTCTTCCAGTAACTCTCTGAGTTTGAAAGTTTGAAATAGTTCACCTTGAATATACAAAGTGGCAGTGGTCTTTAGTTAACACTTACTCTCAGTGCGGCACTAATAGCAAAAGGAGTAAGCGTCATTGCCCCCATTAGCATTGCCCCTAGTACTGCTAACTGTCCGTTATACGCAACGCCCAGCGCTGCCGCATCAATCGCTGATGTAGCAAAGATTAGAATTGGGATATACAACGGCAAAATAAGCAGACTTAAAAGTACGCCACCCTTTTGAAGCCCTACCGTTAAAGCGACCCCAATAGCACCAATAAAACTCAATGCAGGAGTACCAACCAATAACGTTAAAACAACCGACAACCAAGTATCGAAATCCAAAGACAGCAGCACTGCCAATAACGGACTGATCAAAATTAATGGTAACCCGGTCAATAACCAGTGTGCTATGACCTTGGACAAGACTACCAACTGCAACGGGATGGGCATCAGCATCATCTGCTCAAGGGCGCCATCTTGAAAATCATCCCGGAAAAGGCGCTCTAAAGAGAGCAATGCAGAGAGTAAAGCGGCTACCCAAACGATCCCCGCCGCGATACGTGCAAGTAGGTTTGGCTCAGGACCAATACTCAAAGGGAAAAGAGTAATAACAATGATGAAGAACCACAGAGGGTTGAAGATATCCGCTTGACGTCGGAATGCGATAAGCAGCTCACGTCGGATAATCGTGGTCATCGAAGAGATCATATTATTCACCCAACTTTATTTTTCTTAGTTTCGGGCTATCAGCAAACATATCTTGGTGTGTGGTTAACAGCACAATGCCACCGTTGTCTGCATGCTGAGAAAATAGAGATTCCAGAACTTTTACGCCCTGCTTATCAATAGCAGTTAGAGGTTCATCGAGAATCCACAACATTTGCTTACTCAACCAAAGACGAGCCAATGCAACGCGGCGCTGTTGACCAGCCGACAGTTGCCCTGCAGGGACATCTTCTCTACCAGCAAGGCCAACTTGAGTCAGCGCATGGTAAAGCTCTTCCTTATTCGTTCCACCGCTGTGAATCGTTTGATAAAAACTAAGGTTCTCATAGGCACTAAGCTCACGCTTCACGCCCGTTTGGTGTCCAAGAAAAAGCAAATTTTGGTGGTAAGTATCTCGACTCGTTTCGATAGACTCACCATCCCAAGAGATGGTGCCTTCATCGCGGTCACCTAAGCCAGTAATAATTCTAAGGAGCGTCGTTTTCCCGGTACCGTTACGACCTTCAACTTGAACCAGTTCACCTGGTTTCAATTGAAAAGACAACGATTCAAACAGAACCCTGTCGTCACGAATAGCAGTTAAATTTGAGACTTCTAGCATAGGTAAATTTAGTCGAGTAAAGAGAGAGCTATAGTAGCACACCAATATGGTGACAAAATAGGACTAGGCGTTTTCGATAGAACAAACTCTGTAAGAAACTGTTACCGCTGCATCACAATTTACACATTTTTATTTACCAGGCGGATACCCTCTTAGATACAAGAACTTATAAACATCGTTCTATAAATAAATGTTAGGTATAAAAAAAGAAGCCGAAGCTTCTTTTTAAGAGGAGTGCGTGGTAAACATCAAGTGTTAAATCCGCAATGAGCGCTCAATTTAACGACGTCGGGGGCTATCTCTACGATCACGAGAGTCTGCTGGTTTTTCATCAAACGATGTAGGATCGCTTCTTAAAGAAGGAATTTTTTCTTTACCTGCCAGCTTATTTTGCAGAGACATCATCAGCTCAGCTTCAGCTTTTGGTAATTCGCACTCTTCAATCAGTTCATTGATCCCAGCGCCAAGCTGAACCATTTTCGTTGCACGTGTGTACAAGCGTCCATCGTTGTCCGCATGCTCCAACTCAACAATACGTTCATTCAAGTGCTTTATCAGGTCTTGCTGTTCTGTCACTTTCTGGCCCAAGCCAACCACAACAGAGCGAACTTCAAGTAACTGCTTACTCGATTTTTGAAGCTCCTTGTCCAAGTTACGAACTTGCAGACGTGACTGCTCGAGTTGTTTTTGAATCGCACGTTTTACTTTGCTAATCAAAAGCACGACAAATAACGTAAAAACCCCAACTCCAGAGAGAAGAGCTACAGGGGTTAAAGAAAGCGCTTCAAACATTACAGGTGAGCCATCTCATCCCATTCATCTTCGCTTAGTAGCTTATTAAGATCTACTAAGATAAGCAGCTTGCCATCACGGTTGCTTACACCTTGGATAAACTTAGCACTTTCATCGGTACCAACACTTGGTGTCGTATCGATCTCAGAAGAACGTAAGTAAACCACTTCAGCAACGCTATCCACTAGAATACCGATCACTTGACGCTCAGATTCAATAACGATAATACGAGTGTTATCTGTGATTTCACCTTGCATCAAACCAAAGCGAGAACGAGTGTCGATCACGGTAACAACATTGCCACGTAGGTTGATAATACCTAAAACATAGTCTGGAGCACCTGGTACTGGGGCAATTTCGCTATAACGTAGTACTTCACGAACCTGCATTACATTAATGCCGTAAGTTTCTTCTTCCAGCTGGAATGTCACCCATTGAAGTACTTCATCATTGGTTGGATCTTTTCTTACTTCAACTTCACTCATATGAGACATAGATAATCCTCTTGTCGTCGTTACCGACCACTATTATTAACTTGATGCGTTTATTGTACCAATCGTAGTACTAGCTCAATGCTTTTACATCTAGCCCTGCGTTTAACATGGCGACTAATGCTTCGACATGGATCAAAGCACACATTTTTTCTTTAACCATACCGGCGAGCCATGGGCGTTTTCCTGCCATTTCTCGCCAACGTACTTTATCTGCGTTCAACAGCTCTGTGCCTTTAAGCTCGGTACTCGCCAGTCCCCATAAGCTATCTCCAAGCATCACTATATATTGATAGTTTTCTTTATATTCGTCACCCGATAGTTTCTCCGACATCACCCATTTTGCGGTATCGACCACATCTAGCTGATTTTCACGGTTGGTTTGCAACCCCAGATACCAGGCAGGCTTACCAATAATGTGGCTTAATTCTTCAAGGCGATGGATACCACCTAGCTCATCAAGCGGCACGGCGAAGGTCACACCATTAACTTCAAAATACAAGGCTTGGAAATCTTCCGTTCGAGCCGTGCTTTCCCACGAGGTAAACTTGTCAATCCCTCCGGCTTGAGTTTCAAGTTCAACAGCCGTCTCAATTTTAGGATATTCAAGCTCAGTCTCTTCATACTTAATTTCTGGTTGTTCAGCTTCAACTTGTTGCTGTTCAATTTGCTGTGATACAACTTGAGGTTCGACAGCAATGGATAATTCAGGTTCTGGAAGATTCCAATCTTGAATTTCTGGCTCTTCAAACAATTGAGCAGATGCCACCGCGACGTCAAACACCTGCATGTCTTCTAACTGGGCGATTTTCTGAGTATTTTGATCCATCAATTCATCGAGATTCAGATCTTCTACTACATTAGTTGCCTCTAAACGACTCAGGAGTTTTTGAACATCCTCAAGATTCGGAGCCTCAAACTCAGCCGCGCGAATTTCCGCGTAGCTTGAATGATGACTCGCCAATTGGCGCTCTGGCTCTGGCTCTGGCTCTGGCTCTGGCTCTGGCTCTGGCTCTGGCTCTGGCTCTGGCTCTGGCTCTGGCTCTTCAGATTGTGATTCGTCGCTAGATTCGTCAACAAAAAAATCATCAGATTCAAAACTCTCATCACCTAATAGCGCAGTAAAATAGTCGTCCAGCGCTTGTTCACTCGATAGACTTGTTGGCGCCATTGTTAATTCTTTATTCGCGCTCATTTATCGCCAACCTCTCGAGATAAATAAGCAGCTGTTTGTAAGCAAATACACCACGACTACCCGATGCAAAATGAGATGCTGGTAAGCGCTTTAGGCTTGCATCTCGAAATTTAGTATCAATCGGCACAGCAGACGTCCAAACTTGGTTCGGATAATCATCTTTGAGCTGCGTTAATGTTTGCAGTGAAGCCTTGGTTCGCTTGTCGTACATCGTCGGGACAATTGTCACCTTAAACGGGGTTTTACGAGACTTCTGCATGATGGTCAAAGTGCGGATCATGCGCTCTAAGCCTTTCATCGCCAAAAACTCAGTCTGTACCGGAATCAAAATACGGTCACTAGCAGCCAATGCATTCACCATCATCACACCAAGAATAGGCGGACAATCAATAAGCACGTAGTCATAGTCATCTTTCAACGCCGCTAAGGCACGCTTTAAAATTAACCCCATGCCGCTTCGATTACCCATCACACGGTCTAGTGTCGCCAGTGACATATGTGCAGGGATAATATCGATACTTTCGACCTCTGTTTGTAAGATCAAAGGTTTTACCGTCTGCGTGGTAAACTCACGCAGCTGAAACAGATCAAACAAGCTCGATTCCACCGTATCTGAGTCATAACCCAGATAGGTGGTTAGTGATGCATGTGGGTCAGTATCAACTAACAACACACGGTTCCCCTTTAAGGCAAGTAAGCCTGCCAAGGTCACTGTCGTGGTTGTTTTACCAACACCACCTTTTTGGTTTGCAACACTCCAAACAATCATTTCGATTTACCTAAGCTAACCCAACTTCAACCAAGATTCTTTCCGCGATACGGTCTAGAGGCAGGTCTTCAGTAGAAATGCCAGCTTTTGCTACAGCTTGAGGCATACCATATACGACACAACTATCTTCATCTTGCGCCCAAATCGTCGAGCCCGCTGTTTTTAGCATACGCGAACCTTCTCGACCATCAGCCCCCATACCGGTCAGTATCATAGACAAGACTTTGTCACCGTAAATCTTCGCAGCAGAGCCGAATGTGACATCCACACAAGGCTTGTAGTTCATTCGATCGCCGCCATCGATAATTCTCAAACGAGCAGATCCTGCACGACCATCAACCATCATCTGTTTACCGCCGGGAGCAAGGTAAGCCACTCCTGGTTTCAACACATCTCCATCTTGCGCTTCACGAACTTCAATCTTACACAAGGTATTCAGTCGGCTTGCAAATGCAGCGGTAAAGGTTGCTGGCATGTGCTGAACTAACACGATCGGATGTGGATAATGAGCAGGAATGCGAGTCAAAATCTTCTGTAGTGCAACAGGGCCGCCAGTCGAAGTACCAATTGCAGTTAACTGGTATTTCTTACCCGAAGCTCTAAATTTTGCTGTCGATACAACAGCAGGCTTGGCTGTTGAAGTTGTTTGACGCAGTGATGAAGGTGCCGACGCCGTTGCTGTTGTTCGAGGAGCAACAGGTACACGGCGCATGAATGCACGCTTAGCGGCAATTTGAATCACACGTTGCTGAAGCAAAGCTACAGCATCATCACGATTACGCGCAATATCTTCGAACTTCTTAGGTAGGAAGTCGAGCGCTCCGGCATCTAAAGCATCTAATGTGGCTCTTGCACCGTCATGCGTTAATGATGAGAACATTAAAATTGGCGTTGGTGAAGCTGCCATAATCTCACGAACGGCTGTAATACCATCCATGACAGGCATCTCAATGTCCATCGTAATCACGTCAGGCTTCAGTTGCTTGGTTTTCTCAACCGCTTCTTTACCATTTACCGCTACATCGATGACTTCGAGACGAGCCTCTGAGTTAATGATTTCGCTAACGCGACGACGAAAAAAGCTCGAATCATCAACGACTAATACTTTAATCGCCATATTTATCCTTAAATTAAATTCTTGACGCAGCTGCGTACTGCTTCAACAAGTCAGGCACATCTAGAATCAATGCAATGTGTCCGTCACTTGTAATTGTTGCGCCCGCCATTCCTGGCGTGCCCTGCAGTAGTTTATCAAGTGGCTTAATAACAACTTCTTCTTGACCGATAAGCGTATCGACAACAAAACCAACACGTTGACTACCAAGCTGCACAATCACAACATGGCCATGGCCATTACGCTGTTCAACAATTCCCGCTTTAGGTGTAAGCCAATTTTGTAAATAGAACAACGGAATAGACTTATCACGAACGATAATAGTCAGTTGACCATCAACCACATTTGTACGGCTTAAATCTAAGTGGAAGATCTCGTTTACAGAAGCTAATGGCAATGCAAATGGGTGATTTGCTACACCGACCATCAAGGTTGGTAGAATCGCTAGCGTCAATGGAACCTTGATCGTGATCTTGGTGCCTTTACCCATTTCTGAGTCGATGTCAATTGAGCCATTCAGTGTGTTGATCGCTGTTTTAACGACGTCCATACCCACACCACGGCCAGAGATATCCGAGATCTGCTCTTTGCTTGAGAAGCCAGGCGCAAAAATCAAATTGAAGCACTCTTTATTTGACAAGCGAGACGCTGCATCTTCATCCATCAAGCCACGTTTAACCGCAATACCACGAAGCTTGTCAGGGTCCATACCGCCACCGTCATCAACGATAGCCAGTTCAATATGATCGCCCTCTTGAGAGGCAGACAGAATCACTTTACCCGTTCTAGACTTACCTGCAGCAACACGGTCGTCCGGCATTTCAATACCGTGGTCGACAGAGTTTCTCACCAAGTGAATCAGGGGATCAGCAAGTGCTTCTACTAAGTTTTTATCAAGGTCTGTTTCTTCACCACGCATTTCAAGAACGATGTCTTTCTTCAAGCTACGAGCAAGGTCACGGACAACTCGAGGGAAGCGACCAAATACTTTCTTAATCGGCTGCATACGAGTCTTCATTACCGCGCCTTGTAGGTCTGCGGTAACGACATCTAAGTTAGAGACAGCTTTCGACATTTCTTCGTCGTTGCTGTTTAGCCCTAAACTGACAAGTCGGTTACGAACCAATACTAACTCACCTACCATATTCATAATGGTATCAAGTGTTGATGTATCGACACGAACTGTTGCTTCAGCTTGTTGCTTCTTCGCTGGCGCTTTAACTTCGGATTTTACTGGAGCACTCGGTTTAGGCTCTTCTTTAACAGCAACTGGCGCTTCAGACTGCGGTGTAGGTGCAGCTTGTGGTTCAACTGGTTCAGGCTTCACTGCTGCCGGCTTAGTTGCCGCATCCAGCTCTTCAATCGTTGGTCCATTACCTGAACCGTGTAACTGATCCAGTAACTTCTCGAACTCTTCGTCGGTCATCAGGTCATCGCCTTCAGACATCGCCGACGCAGGTGCTGGTGTTGTATGAGATGTTGGCGGTGGCGGTGGCGGCGCCGTTGAATTTGTTGCTGTTGGGCTCTTACCCGCACCATGCAATTCATCTAACAACTTTTCAAATTCGTCATCAGTAATATCACTACTGTCAGCAGCAGGTTGAGGTGCTGCTGGTGCTGGCGGCGGTGTTGATGCAGAAGCCGCAGTTGGTGAACCACCTTTACCATGAAGTTCATCAAGCAGGCGTTCAAACTCATCTTCAGAGATATCATCAACTGAAGATGCATTGATGTTTGAGTTTTCGACAACCGGTTCAGGTTCCGCTGGCACTGCAACAACTGATTCAGCAATAACGGGGGCAGGGGCCTCTATTGGTGCAACTTCATCGGCAGACTCTGGTTTACAAAGGCGGTGAAGCTCATCCAATAAAGCTTGATCAGCTCGCACTAAAGGCTCCTGATCTTGCACGGCTCGAAACTGTACATTTATTGTATCTAGAGCCTGCAACATCGTATCCATCAAACCAGAGGTTACGCTGCGTTGGCCGTTTCTTAGAATGTCGAATACATTCTCAGCACCATGACAAGTATCCACCAGCTCAGTCAATGCTAGGAAACCAGCACCACCTTTTACTGTATGGAAACCACGGAAAATAGCATTTAATAGGTCTTTGTCTTCAGGATTATTCTCAAGCTCTACCAGTTGTTCTGATAGGAGTTCAAGGATCTCTCCTGCTTCGACTAAAAAGTCCTGAAGAATATCTTCGTCTAAATCGTAGCTCATACGTTACCTTTAAAATCCAAGACTGGATAACAAATCGTCGACTTCATCTTGAGATGCAACGGCGTCTTTTCGCTCTTCTGGGTTCATAATTGGACCTTCAGGCGCAATAGATACTTTCTTCTCTGACTCAGGAGTTGGCTCTATTTGATTAGCTCCGAATACGGTGAGAATCTCTACCAAACGCCCTTCAACCTCATTTACCAAGGTAATAACTTTGCTTATAATCTGCCCAGTTAAATCTTGGAAATCCTGAGCCATCAAGATTTCAGTCAGTTGTCCACGTAGTTCAGTACTGTCCCCTTCTACTTGGACAAGTAATCCATCAATGCGGTGACATAAAGCTTTAAATTGTGCCAGCTCAATGCGGCCATGCATCAGTTCATTCCATTGAGGCCTTACTTGAAGTAAACACTCGTGTAGGTTATCTGCAATTGGCATACAGCGATCGACAGCGTCCATCGTTTTATTTGCCGCAACTTCCGTTTTATCAATGACATACTGAAGGCGATCCCTAGCGTCAGGGATTTCATCATTTGCGATAACGCTAATGCGCTCGTCAAAGTTGAATTGTGTCAAAGAGTCATGGAGGTCGCGTGTCAGACTACCTATTTCTTGAAGCATTGGATTGTCTTGAAGACTAAAATTATCTTCATAAATGCTTCTGACAAGAGAATCAGCACTTTGCTGCTCATCGTTTTCAAGCAGATCTACTAATTTTTTTGCTTGTTCTAATGAAATCATCCTGAGTTCAGCCTTACTCCGCATATTTGTTACGCTTCAGCTGTAGAGATAAACGAGAAACTAAAAAGTTAATGCCTCTCTAGAAGCGCCTAAAACAGGTTATATTGTCAATGCTTATAAGCGCTCAAAAATCTTATCAAGTTTCTCTTTCAGCGTTGCGGCAGTGAAAGGCTTCACAATGTAACCATTAACACCGGCTTGCGCTGCTTCTATGATCTGCTCACGCTTCGCTTCTGCTGTGATCATAAGTACTGGAAGGTGCTTAAGTTCTGCATCTGAGCGAATGTGTTTTAGCAGGTCGATACCTTGCATGCCAGGCATATTCCAGTCAGTTACCACGAAATCAAATTCGCCTTTTTTCAGCATAGGTAACGCGGTCAAGCCATCATCTGCTTCTTGTGTGTTGTTGAAACCTAAATCACGAAGTAGGTTTTTAACAATTCGGCGCATCGTTGAAAAATCATCAACAATGAGAATTTTCATGTTTTTGTTCAAATTAGCCTCCACTGAATAAAATCAGTGTTGTTAGTCGTTCTGTGTCCAAGCACTTAACTTAGTGCGTAAACGCTGCATAGATTGGCTCAGTATTTGGCTGACGCGAGATTCGCTGACACCTAGCACTTCCCCTATCTCTTTTAAATTGAGTTCTTCGTCGTAATAAAGCGAAAGCACAAGGCCTTCTCTTTCTGGAAGCTGTTTTATTGAATCGATCAAAGCTTGGCGGAATGACTCATCAGCAACCCCTTGAAAAGGTGTGTTATCTTGAGAGTCTTCATTCGGAGATATTACATCATCTGAGACCCCCAAATCTTCGATCCCAACCAATCTTGAGCAATTAATATCAGTTAAAGCACTATGATACTGCTCTAAAGTGAGCCCCATATGTTTTGCTACTTCGGCATCACTTGGATCGCGGTTGAGTGTACCCTCTAAATCCGCAATTGCACTGCTGATTTCTCGATTATTTCTATGAACCGATCTCGGCACCCAATCCCCGCGGCGAATATCATCCAACATCGCCCCACGAATTCGAATACCTGCATACGTCTCAAAACTTGCGCCTTTGGTACCATCATAATTTTGTTGTGCTTCAATCAAACCAATCATGCCAGCTTGAATCAAGTCATCAACCAATACATTAGGCGGTAATCGCCCCAACAAATGATGAGCGATACGTTTTACCAACACAGAGTACTTCTCAAAAAAAGCCTGCTGGCTATTATGATTAGCATGTTGGTCGTAAGTAAGCGCTTTATTCACCAAATGGTTCCTCTACAAATTCAGTACGGTTCAGTAGCCTTTCAACAAAGAACTCCAAGTGTCCGCTTGGTGTTTTTGGTATTGGCCAGGTCAATGCTTTACTTGCCAATGAGCTGATAGCCAATGCCGCAGGAGAGCGAGGAAACGCATCGACTACGATTTTCTGTCTCTTAACTGATTGACGTACTTTATCATCTAAAGGAATACATGCTACGAGTTCGAGGCTCACATTCAAGAAGCGCTCTGTGACCAAAGTCAACTTTGCAAATAATTCTCGGCCTTCACGGTAGCTTCTGACCATATTTGCAACAACTTTGAATCGCTGAACTTGATGTTCTCTACTCAACAATTTGATCAAGGCATATGCATCAGTAATCGAGGTAGGTTCATCACAAACGACGACAACAACATCCTGCGCCGCTCTTGAGAAGCTGATCACCATATCCGATATACCCGCAGCAGTGTCGACTAATAAGATATCCATCTCATCTTCAAGTGAACCAAAGGCGCGAATCAAACCCGCGTGCTGAGCATGTGAAAGTTCAGTCATGCTTTGTGTACCCGAAGTCGCTGGAATTATTTTAATTCCGTGTGGCCCTTCAACAATCGCATCTTTTAACTCACACTCCCCCGCCAACACATGGCCAAGGTTTCGTTTAGAACGAATACCTAACATAATATCAACGTTAGCGAGCCCTAAGTCGGCGTCCAACACCATGACTTTTTTGCCTTGGCGTGCCATACAAATAGCCATACCTAACGTCACATTAGATTTACCGACCCCACCCTTACCACCCGTTACAGCGATAACTTTGGTAAGTGAAGGCTTAGTTAAGCGACGGAGGCCGCTAGCTTGATCGTGTATCATATTTTCATTCATATTTATCCGCCGCCTAGAGCCCTTCAGAATCGCTATTCCAGTAATGAGGTTCATTCTCTGTAGATTTCTCTAATAGCTCATTAGCCTTAGCCATCATGTACTTTGGCTGAGCTATGACGATATCTTCAGGAACTCGTTGACCATTTGCTATGTAAGCAACTGGTAATGCATTTTGTATCACTACACTGATGAATTCACCTAGACTGAGGGACTCATCAAGCTTAGTCATGATGCATCCCGACAATGGGATTCTTCTAAAGTGTTCAATTGTTTCTTGTAGCACTTTACGTTGCGCGGTTGCGGGCAATACAAGGTAACTATTGATAACGGAACCACTCTCTTGCATCAATGTGTCTAACTGCTCAGATAGGCGAACATCTCGTTGCCCCATACCTGCAGTATCGACCAGAATTAGGCGACGATTACGTAACTGGTATATTACATCGGCCAATTCGCTAGAATCTTTAGCAACTCTTACCGGGCAACCCATAATTCGACCATAAATAGATAACTGCTCGTGCGCACCTATACGATATGTGTCAGTTGTCACTAATGCGACGTTGTCGGCGCCATATTCCATGGCTGCGCGTGCCGCTAGCTTAGCAACGGTGGTGGTTTTACCCACTCCAGTTGGGCCCAATAAGGCCACAATACCACCACGTTTTAGAATATCTTTTTGTGTGACCGAGATTTGGTCTGCAACCAACGCAAGCAATGCCTTCCACGCTCGAGCCGGCTTGGTGTCTTCTGGGATATAGCACGCCATTTGATCAGCCAGTTCTGCTGAAACGCCCATTCTTTCAAGGCGCTTGATCAACATGGCTCTTAAAGGCTCTCGGCGTTCAACCTCTTGCCACATCAGGCCAGATACTTGATGCTCGAGTAAACGACGAATTGAAGTCATCTCGTCGCGCATCGTTTCCATTTCAGTATCAGAGCCTTTGGATGGAGCACTTTCACGGCCACGATCATAACGCGTAGGGTCGAGACGAGGAGCTGGGCGATCGACTCTGCGATCTTCAGCAATCAGTTTGGATAAACCCGTTTCACGAGCAAATGCTGAATCTACATTACTGCGCGGCGGCTGGTTACTATTAGAACCTTGATGGCGATTAGAATCTTGATGACTATTAGCGTGATGGCTACTGCCTGTGCCTGATTGACGATTCAGCAACGCAGACAATGAATCTTCATTTTCTGCTCGGTGTTGTGGCTCATCATCGGCCCCATGACTGTATTGCTTGAGCATATTCGCAAAGCGCTTAGTCATTGAACGTCCACCTTCAGCATTCGATTGCAGGTTCACCTTATCTTCATCTAATTGACGAGAACCAGTTGACGCCGCGGTCGCTGCCATTTGCGTATACTGACTTTGCGCCGGTTGCTGAGGTTTATTGATTCTTGGGCTCGCTGTCGACTGGCTTGATTCACCATCGATAGCGGCAACAATTTCCACACCACCTGCGACCTTTTTGTTAGACATGATCACCGCTTCTGAGCCAAGTTCTTCTTTAACTTGGAGCAGAGCTGTTCGCATATCTTTTGCAAAAAATCGTTTAATTTTCAATTCGATCGTCCGTTCTAATTAGGCGGCTTAATTACCAACAGCTTGTACTATACGTATCTGCTTTTCGTCCGGTATCTCTTGGTAAGATAACACTCTCAAGCTTGGGATCGTGTTTTTCACGAACTTAGCGAGAGTCGAACGAAGCACCCCAGAGGTCAATAACACCGCTGGCTCCCCTTTCAACTCTTGCTCTTGTGTGGCATGGCTAAGGGAGGTCTGTAAGCGCTCCGCTAAACCAGGCTCAATACCTGCAGATTCTCCGCTAGATGCTTGCATGGTTTGGTGCAAGATTTGTTCCAACTCTGGTATTAAGGTTATTACCGGCAATTCTGTCTCTATACCATTGATTTCTTGGACAATTAGTCTTTTTAGAGAGATACGGGCAGCCGCTGTAAGTATGTCAGGTTCTTGACTCTTACCGGAGTACTCCGACAAAGTTTGGACTATCGTTCGAATATCACGAATTGGAATGGCTTCATTTAGTAGGTTTTGAAGCACTTTCACAACCACACCAAGCGGCAGTTGATCCGGTACAAAACCTTCGACCAGCTTAGGCGTTGAACGACCAAGCATTTCCAGTAGATTCTGAACTTCTTCATGGCCAATTAACTGCGAAGCATTATTAGTCAACAGTTGACTAAGGTGTGTCGCCAGTACAGTTGAGGAGTCCACAACCGTGTAGCCTAAAGCTTGCGCATGCTCGCGCTGCTCTTCACGAATCCACACGGCCTCGAGACCAAATGCAGGGTCAATGGTCGGCTCACCTTCGATCATTCCATAGACTTGGCCAGGGTTAATCGCCAATTCCATATCAGGTTTAATCTCGGCCTCGCCAACCGCGACTCCCATCAGAGTGATTCGGTAGCTGTTTGGCGTCAGTTCTAGGTTATCGCGAATATGTACAGCGGGGATCAAAAAACCGAAGTCTTGGGACAGCTTCTTACGCACTCCTTTTACCCGTTCAAGCAGTTCACCACCTTGATCTCGATCAACCAACGGAATCAGGCGGTAACCTACTTCTAAGCCGATAATATCGACGGGTTGAACATCGTCCCATGAGAGCTCTTTTTGCGATGAGGGTGTGTCACCATTAGCATCGACGGTGGCTGGCAGGTTTGTGTCTTCAGCCTTTGCCTTATTCTTTTTATCGATAAAGTAGGCACCAGCACCCGCCACAGCAGCCAAACTTAAGAAAGAAAAGTGCGGCATACCAGGAACAATACCCATCACCCCAAGGATACCGGCGGTGATCATCAAAGCCTTTGGGTTATCCAACATTTGGAAGACGAGCTGCTGCCCCATATCTTCATCGGTATTTTGACGCGTTACCATCATCGCTGCGGCGATAGACAGTAATAGAGACGGAATTTGTGCAACCAAACCATCACCGATGGTCAATAGCGTATAGATTTCGATAGCTTCACCGAAACCAAGGTCGAATTGAGCCATACCGATACTCAAACCACCTATGATGTTGATAAACAAGATCAATATACCAGCGATAGCATCGCCTTTAACAAACTTTGAAGCACCGTCCATCGAACCATAGAAATCGGCTTCTTTGGTCACTTCAAAACGTCGGGTTCGAGCCTGATCTTGGTCAATCAAACCCGCATTTAAGTCGGCATCAATTGCCATTTGTTTACCAGGCAAAGCATCTAGCGTAAAACGGGCACTTACTTCCGAGATACGGCCCGCACCTTTGGTGACAACCATAAAGTTGATGATCATCAGGATCAAAAACACCACTAAACCAACCGCATAATTACCGCCGATAACGACGTTACCGAAGGCTTCAATAACGTTACCAGCGGAGTCACCACCTTCGTGACCATGGAGTAATACCACACGTGTCGAAGCAACGTTCAAGGCTAATCGAAGTAGCGTCGCAATCAGAAGAACGGTAGGAAATGCCGCGAAATCTAATGGCCTACGGGTATAAACCGAAACCAGTAGCACAACCATAGACAAGGCAATATTGAAGGTGAAGAACATATCCAACAAGAAAGCAGGAATGGGCAACACCACCATAGCAAGCGTTGCAAGTACCATAACTGGTGCTCCAATCGCAGGCATAGCACGGTTAGGAATTTTCGGTAGCTTGTCCGCAAAAGGCAGGGAGAATTTCATAAATCTAGACAGTTTCGCTATGTTGTAGCTATCTCACCAAGCGGATTGAGGCTCAGGTCTAAGCTATGTTTCTATGGTTTGTAATGTACGGGTTTATAATACACGGACTTATTATGTTCGGAGTTGATATAGCAAACACTGTACCAACATCTTACGTCAAATTGTCGCCATTACTTTGTAGAAAAGAGTAATAGCCAGCCTCCTATTATCAGGGTTCATCAAGCTAAGCTCAAGCAATTGATCTAATGACGTAAATCGGGTGGGATCGGCATATTGGAATCTTGCAGTTTTGGCCTCTCTCCCCCGCGTTTTCGATACTGTTTCAGTTGGAAAACATAGGCAAGTATTTGTGCTACCGCAGTAAACAGACCGTCAGGAATTTGTTGTTCGAGCTCTGTGGTGTGATAAAGCGCCCTCGCCAACGGTGGTGCTGGAACGATATAGATGTCATTTTCACGGGCAATTTCACGAATCTTCATCGCCATATGATCAACACCTTTAGCGACCACAATCGGTGCCTTATCTTGATTCTGCTTATAGCGCAGAGCCACCGAAAAGTGCTCTGGGTTGGTCACAATCACATCCGCTTGAGGCACATCTGCCATCATTCGACGCTGAGCCGCTTCTCTTTGCAACATGCGAATTCGTCCCTTAACTTCCGGTTTACCCTCGGTGTCTTTGAACTCGTCTTTCACTTCTTGCTTAGTCATCTTCAACTGATCGGCGTGTTGCCAAATCTGAAATGGGATATCAATGGCGACCACGATCAGCAAGGAACAACTGATTAGGAGAATAAAGTTAAGCAAGATATCCAAAGCGTGGAAGATATTCTGTGGGTACACATCCATGCTCAACTGCATCAAGTCATGCTGAGAGGCTTGGATAAGATAGATGGCCATGCCCGACACGAGTGCCACCTTCAGAATAGACTTCAGCAGCTCAACCCAACTTTGTAGACCAAACATACGCTTGATGCCGCTCAGTGGGTTTAACTTAGACGCTTTTGGCATCGCCGCTTGCATCGAGAAATTAATACCACCGACACCCGCCGCACCAATGACTGCCGCTACGAACAAAGTTATCAGAATCAAGAATAACGGAAACAACAAGTTCACCAGTGCACCACCGGCGATTTCAAGGAGTTTATTGGTGTCAAAGATTTCGTCACGACTGAGCGAAAACAGGCGTTGCATGGCCTCGAATAAAGCCTTCGCCATCGATTCGCCAAACCACATTAAGGCAATCGCACCAACTATCAGTACCGACGCTGATGCCAGTTCTTTTGACCTTGCAACCTGCCCTTTCTCTTTGGCCTGTTGCAAGCGTTTGGGCGTGGCGTCTTCTGTGCGTTCTTGACCGTCTGACTCTGCCATTTCAGTCTCCTAGCAATCTAACCGGATTAGACGACATATCTGTTGCTCACTTTGCAACCAGAATAGCTCATAATGGCTATACAAGCTGCCAAGGATATACCAACAAAGTAACAGACCGACGAGTAGCGCAAATGCAAAACCCAAAGAAAATATGTTTAGCTGAGGTGCCGCACGTGTCATTACACCAAATGAAAGGTTAATCGTCAGCAGCGCAATAATACCCGACAACGACATTGCCAATGCCGTTTTAAACATGATACCCAACCACAGTGCCAGCTCTCTGAAATCGACGGCGGTTAAAGACCCACTGCCAATCGGCAAGGTTTTAAAGCTGAACACCACCAGTTGCAACATTTTCAAGTGACCATCGGTCGCCAAGAAAAACATGGTCGCCAACAGCATAAAAAGTTGACCAAGTACTGGCGTATTTTGACCGTTCGCTGGATCCACCATAGAAGCGAAACCCAAGCTTGATTGCATACCCAGAATTTGGCCGAGCATAACGAAAGTTTGGATCATGAATTGGGTAACAAACCCCATTGAAACGCCAATCACAATTTGCTCAAAGACCGTCAAGAACCCTTGAAACGACAGCAGTTCGATCTCTTTGGGGACCGCAGGAATCGCAGGCATCACAGCCAAAGTAATCGCCAAGCCTAAATACAGACGAATACGCGGCGACACAAAGCGTGCACCGGTTACCGTCATCACCATCAGCATGGCTGAGATGCGAGTGTATGGCCAAAAATAATTGGCTAACCACTCTAGTACAAGGCTCGTTGGGTATTCCATTTGGTCTAGTACAATACTTGAGGCAAGCGTTCGATGAGTTCAAAAAAGAACTCCATCATCATCTGAGTCATCCAGTGAGCAAACATCATCAACGCTAGTAAGGTCACGATTAAACGTGGTAGAAAACTCAAGGTTTGTTCGTTGATAGACGTCGCAGCTTGGAAAATGGCGACGACTAAACCGATTAACAGGCTAGGAATAATAATGGCACACACCATGATCAGAACCATCCAAAGTGCGTCTCGGAACAACTCTACGAATATTTCAGGATTCATTATTCCCCCCAGCTACAAGGCAAAACTGCCGGCGAGTGTGGAGAGTATCAAATTCCAACCATCAACCAGGACAAACAGCATCAACTTAAACGGTAACGATACAATCATCGGAGATAACATCATCATACCCATCGCCATCAACACCGAAGCTACCACCAAGTCGATAATCAAAAACGGTAAAAACAGCATAAAACCGATCTGGAAAGCCGTTTTTAGCTCTGATGTGATAAACGCAGGAATCAGAACCGCCATTGATACATCTTCAGGATTGGTTACTTCCGCTCCAGAGATCTCAACAAAAGTCTCGAGATCTTTAATTCGAGTCTGTTTCAACATGAATGATTTAATTGGGCCTTGGGCTACATCAAACGCCTGTCGCGCCGATATCTGTTCATTCAAATAGGGCTGAACCGCTTGTTCGTTAACCTGATTGATCACCGGTGACATGATGAAGAAGGTCAAAAATATCGCGATACCAATGATCACTTGGTTTGAAGGCGTTTGCTGTAAACCCATCGCCTGACGCAAGATAGACATCACCACCACAATACGAGTGAACGAAGTCATCAAAATCACCATTGCCGGCAAGAAGCCAAGCATGGTCATTAACGCCAGAATTTGCAGGTTAATAGAGTAATCTTCACCGCCATTGGCGTTGGTTGTCATGGTGAAGGCAGGAATCCCTCCGCCATTACCCGTCAAGCTGCCCGTAGTCATGGTTTGCGATTTGGCTTGATCTTGTTCCATCGTGCTAATGGTGACCGACTCTGAGCCAGCGGTATTCGCAGGAATCACAGTGTCGTCTTCAGCTTGTGCAAATACCGACACACTGAACACGAGCGAGCAGAGTAAAATGAGCTGAACCAAGCACACTTTCACCAATCGGAAAGATCCGGTTTGGCAAAAGTAAGAAGATTCCAAAAATCCGTTACTTGTTTGCATCTTTTTTTATTAGCTGGGAAAGCTGACTTGAAAATGTACTTTTTTCCAGCATCTCCTGAGTAAGAGGTTTATCGAGCTTAGAGATCAGCTGAATTGACTGCGTGGTAATGCCCACTAAGAACTGCTCATCACCGGCTTGAACAATAGCAATACGCTCTTTGGTGCCGACAGGTATTTGCCTAACAATCGCCAAACCTTGTTGATTCGACATCGCCGGAACTTGCATTCGCTTCAGTAGCCAAGCAATAAATAAAATGAAGGCTATAACGAAAATTAGCGACCCAAAGGTGGTCGCTAAATCGAGAGAGGGAGGTGCCGCGGCAAAGGCTATGGAAGGAATAGAGAATAGCCCTACTCCTATCAGCCCACGAACGACACCTGTGAACCCGCGGGGTAAACCTGTCAACCCTTGAGAAAGAAGGCCCATTAACGCAGCTTCTTAATTCGTTCTGTTTGGCTAATAACGTCAGTCAAACGAATACCAAATTTATCGTTCACCACAACCACTTCACCGTGAGCAATCAAGGTTCCGTTAACCATCACATCTAGAGACTCGCCAGCAATTCTCTCTAGCTCCACCACTGACCCCTGATTCAATTGAAGTAAGTTACGAATGCTGATCTTAGAGCGTCCAACTTCCATTGAAATGGTGACAGGGATATCCATGATGGTATCCAGTTTACGGCGCTCATCTTCAGAAATCGGAGACGATGAATCGGTTAGCTCGTCGAGTGGTGCCGCTAGAACATCATCAACATCAATTGATGGTGCAGAAGGGTCTTCACCAAGAGCTGCAGCCCATTCATCTGCTAACTTTTGATCTTCACTAGGTTCCATTACCAATTCCTATACTTTTATCTATTTTACTATTCGTTATCATCGTCGTTTTCTAGCTCAGACATTAAATCCTTGCCTAAAAATGCGAGATCAGTTTTGACCACATGCGGTCTTTGAATTTTTTCAGAAATCTGTACCGCGAGCTTTTCACCCGAACGCCCCATTTTCACACGATACGTAGGCAAATCTTCAACAAACATAGTCGCATTTTCTGGCATGTTTATGGGGATAACATCACCAGGACGTAACTCCATTAAGTCACGCAGAGAAATGTCTTGCTCTAGTAGGTTTACACGAAAATTGACTGGCACATCCATAATTTCATCACGCAGGGCTGAACTCCAACGAACGTCGGTTTCCATTTTGTCTGATTGAACACCCGCATCCAGCAATTCACGAATCGGCTCAACCATCGAATAAGGCATCACCACGTGGAAGTCACCACCACCGCCATCCACTTCAATGTGAAATGAGCTCACAACAATTACTTCTGTCGGGCTCACAATGTTGGCCATACTTGGGTTCACTTCCGAATCCAAATATTCAAACTCAACCCCCATCACTGGAGACCAAGCTTCTTTGTAATCTTCAAACACAATTTTAAGTAATAGCTGAATAATTCGCCTTTCGGTAGGCGTAAATTCACGACCTTCAATCTTAGCGTGGAAACGACCATCACCACCAAAAAAGTTCTCTACCAAGATGAAAACAAGGCGCGCTTCCATCGTTATCAGTGCTGTACCTTTTAATGGGCGAAAACGAACCATGTTCAAACTGGTGGGTACATACAATGTGTTCTGGTACTCACCAAACTTCATCATTTGTACGCCGTTAATCGACACTTCAGCCGTTTTTCGCAACATATTAAATAAACTGATCCGCATATGACGTGCAAAACGCTCGTTAATAAGTTCAAGGGTCGGCATTCGACCACGAACGATTCGATCTTGAGATGAGAAGTCGAAATTGACCGCACTGTCATTCTCGGTTTCTAAGACATCTTCAACTTCTTCAACATCATCAACGCCATGCAATAGCGCATCAATTTCGTCTTGGCTTAATAAATCGGTCACAAATTACCTATTGAATTACGAAATCAGTGAATAACACTTTTTCAATCACAGGCTGGCCAACAGCTTGAGCCAGACTTGCTTTAATATCTTCAGTTGCCTTGTTTCGCAGTTCAACCCGCCCCGTTGGAGAGCGCAATTGATCGACCGTTGCCGAAGCGAACGTTGCTAATAGCGTACTTTCTACTAGCGGAGAATGATAACGAGCTAAATCTTCATTCTTGCTGCCACGTACCATCAACTGTGCTTTTATCTGGACAAGACGATCTTTCTTATCACCCGAAACATTGAACAAGAAAGGCTGTGGAATATTAACATACATGACGGGTTCTACAGCGACCGCTGCAGTAGCTGGTTGGGATTGAGACTCCGAACCACCATCATCGGATCCTAAGAAAAAGAACAGCGCCGCGCCGACACCAAGCAATATTACGATTACGGCAATAATAATGATAAGGAGCTTACTTTTCTTTTTAGCTGGATCTTGTTCTTCAGTCATACTGCTCTCTAATTTCCTGTTGTTCCCACTAACTAACTAACTGGGATAGGGCTGATATTAGGCATAATAGCTAATTCCATCACGCTTTGATGCGACATTCAATTCAAGATTGCTGCTGCTATCAAGATTTTCATCACCTTGACCATCATTTGTGCGGTTAGGACCTGATTGCTGTTCACCATTGTTGTAACTATCTTGGCCCTGACCAGAACTCTGTTGTTGAACTGATGAATCAGCAAGCTGCATCCCTTGTTGAGCTAACATCTCTCTCAAGCGAGGTAAGGTTTGTTCAATTACATCTCTCGCCTGCTGATTACTCACCGTAAAGTGCACATTCGCCACGTCATTATTCATGGTCATTCGAATCTTCATTTGCCCCAACTCTGGTGGGTCGAGGCGAATGTCTAAGTTCTTAAGGTTCTTAGACATCATCATTTGCACTTTTTCCGCGACCTGTTCATTCGCTAGCTCTTTAGTCAGCTGCAAAGGCGCTTGTTGAGCGGCTTGAATCTCAGCTCGGGTTGGCGCAGAACCCGCAGTTGCAGCGCCTTGAACAACCGCAGCAGAAGCGATCTGTTGAGCAAATGTCGAATCTTTAGAGTCTTCTTTAGCACCCGCTTTTCCAAGACCAGACAGTGCTGCTGCACCCGCTCCAGCTTTAAGTAACATGTCCGTTGAGCCGGCTTTGGTCGCGGCAGGTGCTGCATTCATCGCCACCCCTTGCGCAGTTAAAGCAGGGTCTAACGCAGCTTGTTGTTGAGGTGAAGCAAGGCTAGCTTGTTGAGCAGCTGCCTGTTGAGCCGCATGCGCATTATTGGCATGTAGCATTGCTGCTTTATCCGCGAGAGCATTCGTGACAGATTGAGATGAGGCCTGTGATGTTGCTTGCTGAGCCGCGGTCGCGACAGCTGCTGTCGATGCCATTGCCGCTAAGGCCTTGGCTTCATTCGAATCTGCGTTATCCCAATCAATCGCGGTTGGATTTCCTGAGGTGTCGTTCGCGTTCGGGGCTTGGCTTAGTAAAGCAGTCGCTTGTTGCTGAACGTTAGCTAGCTGTTGATTCAATACTTCTATATTAGACGTTGCTTTGGCTAAAGCAGCTTGCTCGTCAACCGTCAGCTTAGCACCGCTTTGTTGTTTTTGAAGCAAACCGTCCACAACAGACTGCTCTGATTCAATTTGCGCGTTCAATTGCTTCAGCGCTTTGGTATGAGCATCAACCTGTTTTGCTAGCTCGATATCCGCTGGTGAGAGTGACTGGCTTTGAGCGGTAGCAACCGCGCTAGCCGCATTTTTTTGGCTCAGCTCTCGGTTCATACTCGCTTCGATCTGCTCGGGGGTCACACCCTTGTCCATTAGCTGTCGGATTTCATCATCAGTCAGCTGAGAAACACCTTTACCGCCAGTAAGCACTGCAATTTCAGAGTCCACTTCAAGAGCGCTTTCTGGGTTTGCAGTATTATTTTGTTGTGTCGCCAAACCCGCAACGGAGGCACTTGTAATAGGAGCACCCGCGATATTACCTTGAGCTTGCTGAGGCAAGCCTTTGCCGTTCGATGTCTGATTTAACGTTTTATTTGCCTCATCCAACTGACCAAGCAATTTATTGCCTTCGCTCATCGCTGCGTTGGCTTGATAAGCATCTTTGGCTTTTAATTCAGCCGCTGAGTTGTGACCAGTTGAAGCAACCTGAAGTTGCTCCCCTTTGGACTGAACTGTCTCAGCCGAGGTATCGTCACCCGTCATGTTCGATGAGGTTTTGCCTTTCGACTGCGAATCTAATTCAGACGTTTGTTCAACTCCTGATTCATTGATCATCGCACCTTCAACAGACGTCTTTTCAGCGTCTATAGTTGTAGCAGCTTGTTTGGCTTGAGCGTCGCTAGTAGCATCTGTACTCTTAGGTTCAGCTGAATCGCCTTGCGTTTTCCCCGCTGACTCACTGTTAGCCTTTTCAGAAGACGCATCACCTTCAGCTGAGGTTTGTTTGCCCTCAGGTTTGGAGGCACTTTCTGTATCTTTAAGCGCAGCTTTTTTGTCGCTTTCTTCAAAGCTAAGTGCTTCTTTAAATGATTCAAAGAAACCTTTTGAATCGCCGGTTTCTTCGACCTTTGAAGCAGCAGACCCCATGTCCAGCAACGATGACGTTTTGCTGGCCGTTGAATTTGAGGAAGGACTAACATTCATATATACATGCTCTATCTACAAGCTTTGTTGCCACAAATCTGGCAACAAAAAGAAAGTCGGGCACCTTTCATGCCTTGGTGAGGCATAACGCGCAATTTTATCTACAACAGAGCAAGAAACATGCCTACAAGCTTTGATTGCACTATCTGACGAACAACACTGGTGTCATTCGTGGCTTAGGATCACATCTTCTTTCGGCTATACAACAGAGTCGAGAGTTCATCCATTTGCTTTTGTTCTCTTTGGTCTTGCAGCCTAGCATTCTCTTTCTGCTTTTTTTCCATCAACCACTCGTAAGATTTACGCTTTTTACGCAGTTCCATCCAGTAATCTTGGCAGTTATCGACCTGGTTCTTAAAGTGATGCTCCGCTTCTCTCTGTTTAGAGAGCGTTTCATCTAATTGGGTTAAGAAGCGATTCAAGTGGCCATACTGACTGGCGGTTAGTCCTGCCTTACCTCGATCAACAAGTTGCTGGCAGTAATCCAGTCGGTACTTTTCGATCTGCGCGACCTGTTCGTAGTAGCCCTGTAGCTCTGCATTTGCTTTGTTTAAGGCCTGTACGGCTTGATTTTCTTTATCCTTGGCTTGATCAAGAAGAAACTCTAATGCGTTATCCATGACTGACCTTATTCACTATTAGCCACCCAACACATGCTTCAACATGTTAACGCACATGTCATATGGGACAGTTTCTTTCATCTTCTGCTGTAAGTACTCGTCCAGTTTCGGCTTCAAAGTAAAGGCACTATCAATAGCTGGATCGGTACCCGGTTTGTAGGCGCCAATCGATACCAAGTCTTGGTTCTTACGGCAGATAGACAGCACCTGCCTCACAGCTTTCGACATCAATACATGTTCTTCGGTGGTGATTTGCGGCATAACACGACTGACGGATTTCTCGACATCAATCGCAGGGTAATGACCCGCATCCGCCATCTCACGCGACAACACAACGTGACCATCAAGAATAGCTCGCGACGCATCGGCTATTGGGTCTTGCAAGTCATCGCCTTCGGTTAACACGGTAAAGAAAGCGGTGATAGAACCTTGCTCATCGTTGCCGTTACCCGCTCGCTCCACCAGCGCAGGAAGCTTGGCGAATACTGATGGCGGATAACCTTTGGTTGCTGGCGGCTCACCCACAGACAGAGCAATTTCACGCTGTGCCTGAGCAAAACGAGTTAATGAATCCATCAATAGCAGAACATCTAAACCTTGGTCGCGGAAGTACTCTGCGACAGCCAGTGCGGTTTGACAGCCTTTCAATCGCATCAGTGGCGATGAATCCGCAGGGGCGGCGACCACCACAGATCGCTTACGACCATCTTCACCTAGAATTTCTTCAATAAACTCTTTAACTTCTCGTCCACGCTCACCAATTAGACCGACTACCACCACTTGTGCCGTTGTGCCTCGAGTCATCATGCCGAGCGTAACCGACTTACCTACACCAGAACCCGCAAATAAGCCGATACGCTGCCCTTTACCTACAGTCAACAAGCCGTTAATCGCCTTTAGGCCAACATCGAGTGGTTCAGAAATCGGTTTACGAGCTAGAGGGTTGATTGGCTCAGCATTAAATAAAGCGCGTTGCTCGGTATAAATTGGACCTAGCCCGTCGAGTGGATTACCGACACCATCGATCACTCGACCAAGCAACTCCATCCCAACCGGGATACCGCTCTCTGAGGTCATTGGCGTGACACGAGCGCCAGGTAATATCCCCGTGATTTGCTCACTCGGCATCAAAAATAGGTTATCACCAGAGAAACCAACCACTTCGGCTTCCATCTGACCAGACATGGTTTCAACTAAACACAGGCTGCCGATGGGTGCTTTACAGCCCGTCGCTTCAAGCGTTAAGCCAATAACTCGTACTAACTTACCTGATGCAATGGGTCGCGATTTTAGCCCTTCGACTTTGTATTGGCTAAGACGATTCGCTAACTCAAGCATTACTCATGGCCTTGGTGACGGTTTGCGCCGCAGAAACTGTGAAGCACGTTCTTCACACGCTCTTCCATGCGGTAGTTAACACTCGACTCACCCGCTTCGATTTGTACGTCACCACGATTAAGTGCAGGCTCTGCCACCAGCGTCCAATTGCGGCAATCCAGATCCGTTTCGCCATACGCAGAACGAATAATCGCGACGTCTTCAGGGTTAAGCTTCAATGTGATCGCGTGACCAGAAATAGGCAATGACTCTACCGATTCTTTCACGGTATCTAATATGATCTGTGGGTTGGTTTGTACTTCAACATGAACCACTTCTTTGACCATGGTCAGCACCATGTCTACCAGTTGTTTCTCAACCTGAGCGTTCATTAGCTCTAAAGGTTGGGCAAACTGATTAGCGAGCCCCATAAAGATAGCAACTTGCTGTTGAATATACTCCTGACCTGCCGTTACGCCTTCAAGCTTACCGGCTTCACTGCCTTCAGCATGACCTGCGGCAAGCCCTTCTTCTTTGCCTTTTTCGTAGCCCTGCTTAAAGCCAGCCTCTTGCCCCTGGTAAAGCCCTTCCTGATAAGCGCCCTGCTTGATCAGTTCGATTTGCTCTTCCGTCAGAACCAACTCTTCATCTTCGATGGCTTTTTCAACCGTCGGCATCCAACTAGGATCGTAATTAAAGGCGGTTTCTTTGGCTTGTTGACTCACATCAGAGGTGTAATCAGGCAGCCCCCATTTTTGAGGTTGAGCTACCGTATTATCTTCTTCAGGGCGAAGGAAGCCGCGTTTTCTATCACCTGACATATCAGTACCTATCTATGAGTGAGTCAAACTGCTTAGTACATTCAAGCAGTTAAACTTAATTAATGTATGGTTCGAAATTGGATAAAGAAAAGCCCCAGCAGTGTGGGGCTTTGAGGTTTCTGTATTAAAGGAACTCGTCGGCGCCACCAGATAGCATAATCTCGCCACTGTCTGCCATTTTCCTCGCAATCCCCAAAATCTCTTTCTGAGCCGCTTCAACGTCAGAAACTTTCACTGGCGGCATCGCCTCAATATCGTCTCTCATCATATCCGCTGCACGTTTCGACATGTTCTTAAAGATCTTCTCACGTAGACCGTCATCAGCGCCCTTAAGCGCTTTCTGTAGAACGTCTTGTGGAACATCACGCAGCAATCTCTGGACACCTTGATCATCAACTTCAATAAGGTTTTCAAAGACAAACATAAGATCTTGAATCTGTGTCGCCATGTCTTCGTCTTGGTCACGGATTTGATCCATCAAGACACCTTCAACGTTGTTGTCCATGTAGTTCATGATCTCAGCCGCAGCTTTCAGGCCACCAATTTTGGCAGCTTGGGCACCCGCTTGACCCGCAAACTGTTTCTCCATGATTTCGTTCAGTTCAGCAAGAGCGGAAGGTTGAACTTCTTCAAGGTTAGCAATACGCATCATCAGGTCCAGACGAACACGCTCTGGGAACTGAGACAATATTTCTGCCGATTGGTCAGAATCGAGGTACGACAGCACAATGGTTTGTATCTGAGGGTGTTCGTTGATGATGATGCTCGCCACCTGACGAGGATCCATCCACTTCAACGAATCCAACCCTTTCGAGCCAGTGCCGAGAAGTATTTGGTCCACAAGGTTATTCGCCTTATCTTCACCGAGGGCAGCCACCAGCGCATTACGCATAAAGTCTTCACTGCCCATACCAATATTGGTGTACTTCTGAATATCATCTAAGAATGCACGGTGAACCGCACCCACTTTTTCTTGAGATAGATCCGCAGCTCGCGCCATCGCACTACCTACACGTTGAACCTGCTTAGGCTCAAGGTGGCGAATAATACCAGCAGCGTCTTCTTCATTTAAACTTAGTAATAAGATCGCCGCGCGCTCATCGCCTGAGATAGAGCCGATATCCACGCTAGAGACATCAAGCACTTCACCGCCTTCCGTTTGTTGTGGAACTATTTCGTTAGCCATCTACCATCCAATTTTTAACTACTTGAGCTGCTAGCTCTGGTTCATTCGCTACGAGTGCACGTACTGCTTTCAGCACGTCTTCGTCTTTATGAAGGTTTGGTAAGTCGATACTTGAACCAAACTCAAACAGTTCGCCACCTTCGATATCACCACCAATTAAGCTGGTTTCGCCATCAGCACCAATTGGCATACCGTCAGGACCATACATCTGTTCATCGTTGTCCGCTGCAGGATTAAGCAGTTTCTTCATTGCTGGACGAACAAGGACCAACACCACCACAATGATGACCAACGCACTTGCGAACCAACGTACCCAATCATTAAAGTTTGGATGCTCCCAAATTGGGACATCAGCAACAACATCGGTTACTTGAGGTGCAAACTGCATGCTTAATACGTTGAGTAAATCGCCACGGGTTTCATCAAAACCCACAGTGCCAATCAAAACCTGACGAATCGCGTTGATCTCGCTCACGGGGATTGGCGTGTGGACCACTTCACCCGTATCTGGATTCAATGATTGGCGGTCTTTTATTGCGACAGATACTGTCTGACGGTTAACCGTTCCACTCTGTTTACGTTCATGGCTAATGGTTGTGTCTAACTCGAAGTTTCGGGTTGCTTCTTTATGAACCGAACCTTGGCCCGTCAAAGAACCATCTTTCATTTGGGCAACATCTTGCGGAATTGAGGCATCAGCAGGTGGCTGATTACTCAAAGCACCAGGAATTCCGGCAACCGTATTGCCATTATTGTAGTCTTCTAGCGTGTACTCACTTCGAGTCGCGGGGGTATTTGGATCAAAACGTTTTCTCGTTTGCTCCACCGCACTAAAATCGAGCTGAATATCAACCTGCGCGGTATAGTTACCAAACCCAAGAATCGGAATAAGAATAGAGTCAATTTTCTCACGCAGCGCTTGCTCTTGGTTACGCTCTAATTCGTGTTCTTTACGACGCGCCGCTGACATCGGGTCTTGAGAGCCTGAACTCAGAAGTCGACCATGCTGATCGGTTACGGTAATACGTGAGGTTTTCATGCCCGGAACGGCACTCGCCACCATATCCACAACAGAATCCACTTCTTGTTGCTTAAGGTTGGTGCCCGTTTTAAGGGTTAGGAATACAGAAGCAGAGGCTTCTTGATTGTGACGCACGAACACACTTTGTTTCGGCAAGGCCAGTAAAACCTGTGCTTTACGAACCTGTTTCATCTGTTCAATGGCTTTCGCAAGCTGTCTTTCACGGCTTAATTTAAGGCGCTCTTGCTCCAAACGTTGTGACACACCAAAACCCATGTCTTGCATGAGAATGTCATCACCCGCGTTTCGCTCTTGGTTCAAACCAGCTCGAACCATATTCAACTTCAGAGAGTTGTACTCGCTGGCAGGAACAGAGATAGTGTTGCCTTCAAGAGAGTACTCGATCTTTTGCAGGTCTAAGTAATCCAGAACGGGGATCAACTCTTCTGTTTCGTAAGCCCCTAATGGACGCATTTCTGGCTCTTTTACCCAGAAAAAAAGCATCACAATAAGCGCTACACAAATAGAAATAGAAAGGACTAAGACAACCTGACGAAGTAAATCGAGATCGCCCACGGCCATATCGAATTTCGATGAACTGCGTTCACCTAGATCGGGATTTTGCCCTTCTCCGTCAAGCTCAGAACCTGCAATAAGTGCGTGATCGTTACTATCGTTTACGGCTAAATCTGTTGTTTGACTATTATCTGCCACTATTTAACTACCTAAATTATACCGGCATATTCATCAGCTCTTTGTACGATTCGACCAATTTATTTCTAATTTGGATCGTCGCCTCAAAAGCCACACTAGATTTATTACGAGCAATCATCACATCGGATAGAGACACGCTTTGGTCACCACTATCAAAACGTGCTTGAAGATTACCTGAGGTCTTTTGTAATGAGTTCACATTATTGATGGCTTGCGTAAGCATGTTGCCAAAATCTGCACCGACCGCTTGCCCCGTTGCTGCGGGACGCGTGCTAGCAGCTTCAACCATCATTGCCTGCATTTCGCCTTGTAAACCATCTATTTTCATCTACTACCTCAGGAGTCAAAATTATGACTATCTATTTCGCTGTATTATTGACTGAGCAATTAGCGTGCCACACATCATTTTGACTAGACATCGTACTACAACAATCAGAAAGCTGGCACTACTAATCTATCCTCAGTTTGGGATATCTATTCCAGCATCACGCATTTTCGCCAACTTATAGCGCAATGTACGAGGACTAATGCCCAGTTTTTCGGCCATATCTTTGCGTCGACCATTACACGCGATCAAGGTTTCAAGAATTATTGCATACTCTTGATCTCTAAGCTCATTGCCAAGTCCTTCACTGCTAGCTACTACTTTATTGATTGGGTTTGCTTCGGAAATAGGTTTAATTTCTGGCGCCGCAACATCGTTACCTTCAACAATTTGTTGTAGACCACTAGCATCTTGCCAATCAACACCTTCAAGAAGGATATGCTCACCAGATATATGCTCTTTCTCACTCAATATTAGCGCACGCTGTATTACATTATCCAATTCGCGAACATTTCCCGGCCACGGATAATTGACGAGTTTACTAATAGCTTGCTCAGACAGAGCAGGAACAGGCATTCCAAGTTTAGTGCAATGGCGTTCAATCAAATGCTTCGCAAGCGGCTCAATATCGCCTTTACGTTCACACAGAGCTGGCCAAGTAATTGGGAAAACATTCAGTCTGTAGTATAGATCTTCACGAAAATTCCCTTCAGAAACATACTGTTTAAGATCTCGGTTACTGGTCGCCAACACACGAACATCTAATTTGATGCTCTTACGGCTACCTAGGCGTTCAACCTCACGTTCTTGCAATACACGTAGTAATTTCGCTTGAAGGCTAAGATCCATTTCACTGATCTCATCCAACAAAATAGTGCCACCTTGCGCCTGTTCGAATTTACCTGGACACGCCTGAATAGCGCCAGTAAAAGCGCCTTTTTCATAACCAAACAGGGTCGCTTCCAACATATTATCGGGGATCGCAGCGCAGTTAATCGCGACAAACGGTCCATCCTTGCGACTCGAAGCATTGTGAATGTAGCGAGACATCACCTCTTTACCGGAACCACTAGGCCCCAACACCATGACATTGGCGTCAGTTTTCGCTACTTTATCAGCCAGCATCATTAACTTGATGCTTTTTTTATCGGCAACGATGGCATCGCCATTATCATCCGACTTCACAGGAGCGTAGCGGCTCACCATGTTTAGCAATACTTCTGGCGCAAATGGCTTCGCCATGTAGTCGATCGCGCCCTCTTTCATTGCCGCCACGGCATCTTCGATGTTGGCATAGGCAGTCATCAACAGTACCGGTAAATTTGGCCAATGCTGCTTGATGTTTCGCAATAGTGCCAAACCACCCATGCCCGCCATTTGAACGTCAGACACAACAATATCAACGGAGTTGGATTTTAATTTTACCAGAGCATCTTCCGCACTATCCGCTTCCAGCCATTCATAACCAGCAAGCGCGAGAGTGTCGACAAGGGCTTCGCGTAGACCTTCATCATCTTCGACGATTAACACTTTGCTTTGAGCCATAGGATTCTCCAGTGTAAATTCAGTTAAACTTATTAGTCTTCAGTAGAAGCGCTTCTTTCAAGTGGCAAGCACATGGTAAAACATGCGCCATCACCTTCTTCTGAGATCAATTCCAGCCGGCCTTCATGGGCTCGACATACCATTTGTACAACCGCTAAGCCTAAACCTGTACCTTGAGAACGGGTGGTAAAGAAGGGTTCCATAATTTTACCTTGAAGCTCCTTGGGTACACCGGGGCCACTGTCTTGTACTGATATCTTAAGTTCACCGTTTACCGGTCTAAAAAACACATCAATCTGCGATTCCTTACCAGCAATTTGAACCGCATTCAAAACCAAGTTGCTTAACGCCGAAGCGATCGCATTTGCGTTACCAAACATTTGAGTCTCTTCGCCTTCCACTTCTTGGCAATAATCAATCTGGTTGGTTTTTAATGCCGCTTCAACCATAGGGTGGAATTCATTGATCAATTCAGCCACAGTAAATGGCTTAACTACTTTGTTGTCGCCCCCTTTAGCAAACAACAGCATATCATTAACTTGCTTCTCTAAGTCATGCAACCTATCCATAAGCTTAGATTGAAAACGCGTCTTTGTTGCCGACGGTAGGTTTGGCGCGGCAAGGTTTGATGCATACAGCATCGCGCTAGAAAGTGGTGTGCGAACCTGATGCGCCAGCGAAGCGACCATTCGACCTAACGACGACAAGCGCTGGAGATCACTCACACGAGATTGCAATAGGCGAGTCTCAGTCAGGTCGGTAATCAAGATAAGTTGACCTGTCGTAGAAGCAGAAATCGCTAAACGCACTTTTCGTCCGTTCTTTAATGAGATCTCATGACCGTCATCGTCTTTTGGGTCGAAGGCACTTTGAATCACCGAAAACCACTTCTCACCAACTAACTCAACACTGAGAATACGGTGCGCTTCTGGGTTGGCTTCTCTCACTTCACCATGTGTATCTAACAAGATAACACCAGCGGGCATCACATCGAGCACTTGTTTATAGCGCTCAACTTGCTGCTCAACAGAGTCTAGGTGTGACTGATTTTCTGGTTCGTTAGATACGTGCATATCAAAAATTTGCCTCAAATACTAAAACAGCCTGGCACGTACAATACGAGTCAGGCTATTTGCTATATTTATCACATAGTTAATCAAGCAACAACTCGGCTATGTTTTATCGATTCAATTAGTTAAAGTTAAAATTTAGCTAAAAGTGTGTACTATTTTTTTGTATTTTCGTCTAAAACTAAATACTAACGCTGTAAGTTATATTTACGCATTTTTTCAACCAGAGTGGTTCTTCGCATTCCAAGCATGTCCGCAGCACGAGCAACGATCCCCCCCTGAGCCTCCAAGGCTTGACTAATCATGTTCACTTCCATATCCGCGAGCAGCTCTTTCAGATTAACCCCTTCAGCGGGTAACTCTTGGGGCGCATTCGCACTGTCGGCAATATCATCTTGCTGATCAAAACTGAAATCTTCGGAAAACAAGTCCGCCAATGCATCACGCTCTTGTTCTTCTTCAGAGGTAAAGCTATTAAATTCAGGTTGGAACTCAGGAATATCGCTGTATCTGTACTTCGTTGGAAGATGATTAACGTCGACCAGACTATTCGGATAGAGGATCAACATTCGTTCAATGAGGTTAGCAAGTTCACGAACATTACCCGGCCAATCATGTTCCATCAAAGAATTGATGGCGCGCGGCGTAAAGCAAATAGGCATGCTACCTTCCGCTTCCATTCTGGTCATTAGCTCTTGAAGCAACAGTGGAATATCTTCTTTACGATCTTGAAGTGCCGGCATTTCAATCGGGAAGACATTCAAGCGATAGTAAAGATCCTCACGGAAAGATTCATCGTCTATCATATCTTCGAGGTTGCGGTGTGTGGCTGCTATCACGCGGACATTAGCTTGAATGGTAGTGTTGCCACCTACACGTTCAAAACAACGCTCTTGCAAAACACGCAGCAGTTTAACTTGCATTGCCATTGGCATATCACCAATTTCATCAAGGAACAGCGTGCCACCTTCAGCTAACTCAAAGCGACCTTTACGTGCAGTAATTGCGCCGGTAAACGCCCCTTTCTCGTGACCAAACAGTTCACTTTCGAGCAAATCTGCTGGAATCGCGCCACAATTCACTGGCACAAACGGCCCAGTACGACGCTTAGAATGGTAGTGAATATTACGCGCGACCACTTCTTTGCCCGTACCCGATTCGCCAAGAATCAATACGTTCGCTTCCGTAGAAGAGACTTGTTCAATTAAGTGACGTACTTCTTGAATGCCCGAACTTTGCCCCACGAGGCTACGAAACAGCGTGTTCTTACGAGCCGAAGACACAACTTGCCCCCCTTTTCGGCCTAAGAAGTCTTTACAGTGCCTTAATGCATCACTTAATTGAGGGTAATTGAGAGGAAGCTCGAGTTCGCCAACGAAGTTAGTTAGCTCATCAACCGAGTAATTGTTTTTGCTAATCACAAGTAAAGGAATGTGATTGGCGTGAACAAGCTGTTCATTCAATAATATGTTGAAGCCTTTACCTTTAATTGAGCCGATAATGCAGCCTGCCCACGGTAATGACCAGTCAACTTTGCGCGCTTGTTCAGAGCTGATAACTTCGCAGCTCTCTCCTACAAACTCTAATATTGTGCTTAAATTGTGACGATCTTGAGCGTTATCGTCGACGACAAGCAGTTTTGCCAAACCTTGCATAAGTAGGAATTATTGCCTTTATTTTGGTGCGATGCGGAAAAACGGTGAGCAACGTAATCGATAAAAACAGAAAAAAACATCAATGATTATGTTTACGTGAACAAATTAAGGAAATCAGCAACGAAAAAAGCCATTAGGCTATCTAATGGCTTCTATTTTATTTGATTAAAAAAATAAGGCAACCAACCAATTAAAGGATATGAGATTGGTTCAAACTGCAATTTTTCGTTAAATACCTACCTCAGTAGAGGTCAAGTTGTGATATTCATTCGGAATTTGGTCCCAAGCGCTCTTAATTTCACGGATAATACCAACAACATCATCAATAGGCTGTGGATCATTTTTGTGATTTGCCGCAGAAATTTGCGTGATCATGAACTCATAAAGTTGATCTAGGTTTTTCGCTATATCGCCGCCGTCATCCATAGACAGACAACTACGTAGGCTAATAATGATATCTAAAGCTTTACCAAGTCGCTCACCTTTCACTGGGATATTACCCGCCTGCATTGCCGCCTTGCCTTGGATCAAGCGCTCAATAGCACCTGCCATTAACATTTGCACAATTTTATGCGGTGAAGCAGCCGTTAGCTGACTATCCACTGATACCTTTTTATATGCCTGTAAAGAACCGCGCATAGTAAACCTCTTCTATAAAAACTTTTTGTATTGTTGAACTGATTTAGCACCGTGACGATATTTGTGTAGGTTTTTACCTATTCGATTCGTCTCAGACTGCATCAATTCGACCAATTTTCTGGTTCTGGTAATGGCTTCAAACCATTCAGAACTTTGCTTAACGTCAGGATGTGAGTCGATTAATTGAAACACGTTTTGCAATAACTGATCTCTGTTATCGACAAGCTGTGTTATTTCTTCAGCATTAATTTCACTTAATTCGAGCTTAGAGATAATTAGTTGATCTAGTTCACAAAGCTTTTGAAGTTGTCCATTCATTTACTAGCCCAACGCATTCATCATACTGCCCAACTGAGATTGCATCTTACTGGTCGCATCTTGCATCGCAGTGAACTTAGAGTGAGTGCGGTTCTCTAGGCTATCCATGCGGCGGTCGAGCGCGCTTTGGTCATCCGCTAGGCGGTAATTTTGCTCAACTAAGCTCTTTTCTCTCGTACGAATTGAGCCAGTGACACCAGTGATGCCTTGAATCGCATCTTCGACCTTTTTAGCGAAACCGTTGTTGCCCCCGAAGAACTCACCCAACTTATCAAAATTATTATTAAGTTGACGATCAAGCATGTCGTAGTTGATCTCTAACGAGCCTTGTCTTGTAGTCGTGATACCAAATTCAGTCAAAGACTTAAGGTTATCGGGTGCACCTTCAATACTTGATGAGAACACACCTTTTAATCGCGAATCGGCGTTACGAACCGTACTGTCGCCAGAAAGAGGGCCTTTTTGCCCAGTCGTTGGGTCAACACCCGCCAAGTTTTTAGACACTTGGTAAAACTGATTGTAAGAATTAACGAACGCTTCAATATCTTGGCGAACACTATTACGATCGTACTCCACACCAATTTCTGCTGGCGGCTTATCTTTTGGTGTTTTTCCTTTTACCGTAATATCGATCCCTTCCACGGCATCTTCAATCACATTGTTGTTACTAGAGAGCTGAGCAACGCCATCCAAAACCACCATTGAGTCTTGTCCAGCTTGAACTTCAGCCATACCATTGTAGGCATCAAAAGCCTGTTGAGCCTGAACCAAGTCAGCTTGTGCTTTATCGACCTTCTCTAAATGCTCACGCTCTTCCGGTTCTAATTTGGCACGTTCAATCTTTTTAGCTTGTTCAGCCGTCAATTCGCCTTTTTGAACTTTCTCAGCCAGATCCGCTTTTTCTTGTGAAATTTTTTCTTCGATACGCGCTTGTTCAGCCTCAAGCTTTTGTTGGGCTTCTTTTGGCGTCACGTAGGAATCGGTCAGCGTACCTGATGCGGCATTGGACCACCCCGGCACATCGGGTGCCTTCTCTATCGCCTTTTCATCAAGCTCAAGTTCGGGTGTGTAATAAGAGTCCAATAACGTACCAGAGGCCGTTTCCGTCCAGCCTGGAATATTATCTTCAGGCATCACCGATTTTGCAGCCTGAGCAGCGTCTAGCGCTGCTTGACCATCGGCTGCGGCCTGCTCGCCGTAACTAAGACTATCACTCTGAGCAGAATTACCCTTTCCACCTTCTTGTGGCGGAATCTGATTGCCGTCAGCATCAAGTGAAGACTTATCAGCCTCACTAAAGGGGTCTAAGGCTGCAACTTCTTGCCCTGGTGCAGGCTTAGAAAGGATCTCTTGAGCAGAAAGACGAGCTTTCTCCAACGTTTTAACACGCTCTTCAAGAGTCTTGTATTCGAGTTTTTTGAGAGGATTGGCAGTATCAGATTCAACATTTATGCTGATCTGCTGATCGGAACCGGACTGGTTCGAGGCAACAATAAGTCGTGGGCCTTCGACATCATTGATAACCGATGCGCGAACGCCTGGGTTGCTATCTGCGCCGTTTATGCTGCGAACAATATCGATAAGTTTCGATCTATCGCCAACTTGTACATCAAAGCTATTATCGCCAAGCGAAATCTGCAGCTTACCTGGGCCAAACTTCATGTCCTCTGATAGTACATCAGAAGCCACTTTATGGCTCTGGGCAAGCTGCAACACATCGATGGCATATTTGCCAGCGATCGCTTCAGTAGTCGCGGTCGCAGAAACAAGACCTTCATCGGTACTTTCCACTGTTCGCACAGCAAAAGCTTTTTCCTGACGAAAGTTTGTCATCAGGTTTTTCATCGAGTCAAGGGATTCTCTGAGTCTTCCATAGGCACTAATGCTGGTATCGATTCGCGTTCGTTCATTGTCGATTCGTTGCTGTTTAGGTACGCGCTCCGAATCAACAATTTTGCTGACCATGGAATTGATATCCATGCCAGACGAAATCCCCATTGGGCCAAAACTCATTAAATCACCTCAATAATACGACTTAAACCTTCACCTCAAATATTCGACTATTCGAGTTTTGGGCTGCTAGGCGTCTTAGAATTTCAAGCATTTCTTCATCGGGTATTTGGCGAATAATATCACCGGTTGTGGTCTCATAAATGGTCACCACATCCCTACCTGACTCTTCATCGACCTTAAAAGCAACACCCTTGTTAAGAGAGGAGATAAACTCGTTTACCTTCTCCACCATCTTGACCCGCTCTTCATCATTTAGCTCTTGTCTATCTTGAGCTAATTGAATCACTGCTGCGGTAGCCTCTTCTTTTGATTTATCTACCTTGTCATAAGATGTTGCTTCTTTCAGTCGCGAAGTGCTCGACGCACTACTACCTTCATCGCTTGCAAATTTAATGCCATTGGGTGAGCCATAAGGCTGGATGTTCGATGCGTTGGATGGTATTTCCATAACACTCTCCCTCCCTCCTTTATGAGCCATACAGTAAAACTCTACCAGAGTAGAGTTTACTGCTACTTACCAAAGTAAGTTTAGCCCAATAAGCTTAGAGCTGCTGACGGTGACTGCTTCGCTTGCGCTAAGATAGAAGTACTCGCCTGTTGCAGAATTTGAGACTTCGTCATTGCCGTTGTTTCTTTCGCGTAATCGGTATCTTTGATACGGCTCTTAGATGCATTAACGTTTTCGTTGATGTTGTCTAAGTTGCTGATTGCGTGGTCAAAACGGTTTTGGAAAGCACCAAGAGAAGCACGGTTACTATCAACAGATTTTAGTGCGCCATCAATAATAGAGACTGCTTCGTTTGCACCCGCAACCGATGTTACGTCGATATCGTTAACAGTAACGTCTTTACCAGCACCAATACCTAATTCACCAGCAAGGCTGCCACCGAATTCAACATCACCTTCAACTTTTTGGCTTGAAGCGAAAAGTTGCAGTTTGCCGCCTTCACCTACAGATGCTTTAACGTCTTGGCTTTGACCATTGATGTAAGTTGCTAGCTCTTCGATGTCGTTGCCTTCCTTCGCAGAAATAGACAATTCTTGTGCTTCACCAAACTTATCATTGTATTTGATCGTTAAGTCAGCACCAGCACCTACACGCCAAGAAGCATCTTTGCCTTCTTCTACGCTGTAGCTCTTACCACCCATATCTTGAGTGTCAGTACGCATGTTATTCATTGTGAGCATTACTGCTTCACCAGAATCCGCACCGATTTGGAAAGATTGACTGCCGTAAGTACCGTTAAGAAGCTTGTTACCACCAAAAGAGGTCGTTTCAGCGATACGGTTAAGTTCTGTATTTAGAGCAGAAACTTCTTCTTGGATCGCAACACGTTCAGATTTGCTGTTCGAACCGTTTGAAGATTGAAGAGAAAGGTCACGCATACGTTGCAGAATATTGGTTGACTCATTCATTGCACCTTCAGCTGTCTGTGCAATAGAGATCCCGTCATTCGCGTTTTTCACAGCCATATCTAGGCCACGGCTTTGCGACGTTAAGCGGTTAGAGATTTGTAGGCCCGCAGCATCATCTTTTGCGCTATTGATTTTATAGCCAGAAGACAAACGCTCCATTGATTTTTGAGTACCTTCAGCCGCGCTATTTAGGTAGCGCTGAGCCGTCATTGCAGACACGTTAGTGCTTACATTAATCGCCATAGTTGATCTCCTTTAGGCATTTTTTTAATGCACCTATGTGACTCTCACCTCACACAAATACATATCAAATTGTTTTATGTACCACTGTCTCTCTCACCTTACATTGGTACATATCATTTCTCTCAATCCCTTTAACGGCCCCTTAGTTAGAAGCTTTAATAAAAAATGTGCTTTTTTTCGTATTCTTTTCAACAACAAAGAAAAGTGTGACCGAACTTCAACTAATAAAACATCATTTCCCGCTCCCGTGATTCTCTACAACGAGGAACGAGAGTGGTAGGGACTCGCTTTTACTCCTACTCCTCAGCTCCGTAATTTCCCAAACCCTCTGTTACCAAACAACAGGCAATAAAAAACCCAGCCGAAGCTGGGTCTGTTTAGCGCTCATCTCTCACCACGAGCTAATTTGTGGAAACCTAACGTTAACGCTTATGCTCAACAACGCTTATAGTCAACGTGGCCTTTCAATCGATTAACCTAGTAGGCTAAGTGCCGAGTTCGGTGCTTGCTTCGCTTGAGCAAGAATCGAGCTTGAAGCTTGAGAAAGGATCTGAGACTTAGTCATCTGAGTCGTTTCTTTCGCGAAGTCGGTATCTTTAATACGGCTCTTAGAAGCATTAACGTTTTCGTTAATGTTGTCTAAGTTGCTGATAGCGTGGTCGAAACGGTTTTGGAAAGCACCCAGTTCAGCACGGTGGCTGTCTACGTACTTAAGTGCCGCATCGATGACTGCTACAGACTCTTGTGCGCCACCTACAGACGTTACGTCGATAGTATCAACCGTGACTTCTTTGCCCGCTTGAATGCCTAGCTCACCAGCAAGACCGCCAGAGAAAGACACATCACCGCTCACTTTATTATTACCTGTGAACATTTGTAGCTTGCCGTCTTCAGTCACAGATGCTTTAACAGAATCTTGTTGACCATTGATGTACGTTGCTAGCTCTTCGATGTCGTCACCCGCTTTTGCGTTGATGTCGATTTCTTGTGCTTGACCGAAGTTGTCAGTGAACGACAATTTCAGGTCGTTAGAGCCCGCTTGAACATTCCAATCTTTGTCTTTCGCGTTCTCAGTTTGGTAGCTCTTACCACCCATCTGAGCGTTATCAGAGCGCATGTCTTTCAGTTGAAGCATTACCGCTTCACCGTTATCCGCACCAATTTGGAATGACTTAGTACCGTGAGTACCGTTAAGTAGCTTGTTGCCACCAAAAGACGTGGTTTCTGCGATACGGTTCAGTTCATCGTTCAGTGCAGTTACTTCTTCTTGAATCGCTACACGCTCAGATTTTGAGTTTGAGCCGTTTGAAGATTGTAGAGACAAATCACGCATACGTTGCAGGATGTTCGTTGTCTCGTTCATCGCACCTTCAGCCGTTTGTGCAATAGAGATACCGTCGTTTGCGTTACGTACAGCAACATCAAGACCACGACTCTGAACGTTCAAACGGTTCGAGATTTGTAGGCCTGCAGCATCATCTTTTGCGCTGTTGATTTTAGAGCCTGAAGATAGGCGCTCCATTGATGTTTGTTGTGCGTTGTTTGCATTATTTAGGTAACGTTGCGCTGTCATCGCTGAAACGTTTGTATTTACATTCACTGCCATGGTGATTTCTCCAATTGATTTTCCGGTATAGCGGTTTCCGACGTCTCGGAAAACCAAGTAGTTCTCTCAAAGTTACTTTTAGTAACGGCTCGAAAACACGAAGCTTTAGAAAAACTTTTGAAAAACTATAAATAAAATAATAAATCTTTATTTTTCAGCGTATTATTTTTTATGTTTTTCTAAAACAACCACTAATATCGACGAACAAAAGATTTCAATGTGTTCATAAAACGTACGAAACGTTCTTCAAATGAATCAACGCATAGAAATGATCCATCCCCCAACATTTCATACTGGCGTGAACCGGGAGATCCAGGCGAATGATTGGCCGTAAAGTAGATCGGAAAAAGAATAAGGAAAAAAGCTAGTGGGAGCCCCAAAGAGGCAGAAAGCAGAAAGGAAAAAGCCCCTTTTCCTTTGAGAGAACCGGGGCTAGTTGGCGCGTCAGAGCCTGTGTGGAGATCATCGAGAAATGAACACATTTCCGACTTGCCGTTGCATTCTTACTGTAAAAATGGATAGCAGGTGAGAGATGAGAGAGCTAAACATTCAATAGTAAGTATGCTTGCCAGTTTCCCTTGCTGCATGGCTCACGTCTGAACACGAGCAGCAAGTTCAACCAATAACTATTGCAATAGTGACATTGCAGAGTTAGGCAACTGTTTTGCTTGAGCAAGTATCGAAGTACCTGCTTGTTGCAGAATTTGTGATTTGGTCATTTGCGTCGTCTCTTTCGCAAAGTCCGTATCTTTGATTCGGCTGTTAGAAGCGTCTACGTTCTCTTGTACGTTTGCCAAGTTATTAATACTGTGGCTTAGACGGTTCTGTTTCGCACCTAAATCAGCACGCTGTGAATCTACATATTTCATTGCAGAGTCAATCACGCTGATCGCGTTCTGTGAGCCTGCAACACTAGTTAAGCTAACGTCTTGCACTGATGTAGGACGACCTTCGCTCTTAATACCTAGCTCAGAGGCTAGACCACCAGAGATCGACATTGCACCTTCGAGATCAGGTTCAGCAACGAATAGTTGTAAACGACCTTCATCAGTCACCGATGCGTTCACTAAATCAGACTGACCATTAATGTAAGTCGCTAGCTCTTCTATATCATCACCCGCTTTGGTATTGATATCTAAAATGATGTCTTCGCCCGCTTTAGTCTTGAATTCGAACTTAAGGTCGCGAGCTTGTGCAGGCACTTCCCAGTTCTTATCTTTAGCGTTTTCAGAATCAAATGTAGTGCCCCCCATACGAAAGTCATCAGCACGGATACTCGTTAATCCCATGATCATGGCTTCACCGGAGCTAGCGCCGATCTGGAATGAGGCTTCACCAAATGAACCGTTCAATAGGCGTCGGCCACCAAAAGAGGTTGTTTCAGCGATACGGTTAAGCTCATCTTGAAGTGCCATTGACTCTTCATTCAGTGCAGTACGCTCTGCCGGCGAGTTGGTACCGTTTGATGATTGAATCGCCAGATCACGCATACGTTGTAGTACGTTGGTTGATTCGTTCATCGCACCTTCAGCGGTTTGAGCGATCGAGATACCGTCATTGGCATTACGCATTGCCACATCAAGACCACGAGATTGCGCCGTTAAGCGGTTCGAGATTTGTAGACCCGCTGCATCGTCTTTCGCACTGTTGATCTTGTGACCCGATGACAGACGCTCCATAGAAGTCGCTAAGTCATTAGACGCTTTATTCAGGTAACGCTGCGCTGTCATTGCGGAAACGTTAGTACTTACATTAACTGCCATTTTGCTCTCCTTATGAGTTCGCAAGCTCTCTGCGAAGCGGCCAGCTTTACTCTCATATGGATAAGCACTGACCGTGTATTACTCGATAAACCCTGTACAGGATTTAAGATCTGTATTAATCATTTACAACCAACACAGATACAAGTTGTATGCCAAGTTTAATTTTGTATAAATAATTTTTTAATTAAATAAATAAAAATCAAAAACTTACACAAAATTAAACGCAATTATGATTGTTTGTTCTTTGAGGGTGAAACAACGTACACCCTCCTGATTGCCGTTTTTTGCCGCTATCTTGAAAAACAAAATGTTTCGTACAAAAAAGCGGCAAACATTGGAGTCATTCGCACGTATGGCATAGCACATACGGCAAGGAATCAACGCCATGGTGATCGACAAGTCACCACTAAATACCGATTAATTATTAAATATAGTTAAACAAGGTCAGATCTTTAGTTTTGCCAAACGCTTGTTGTGAAGCTTGCAGTGCCCGAGAGTTTTCATTGAATTCAATGATTGCTTTCGAATAATCCAAATCTTCAAAGTTGCTTTTTGCTTTTGCTAAAGACAACTTAAAATCTTCATGTTGTTGCTCTTGAATATCCAAGGTATTCAAACGCGCACCGACATCGGTTCTTGCCTTCGTCAAATGAATAAACGCAGCATGGAACTCTTCGGTCACTTGATGCAGTTTCGCGGTCGCCGACGCATCTGAAACCGGATGTTCTGCTTGCTCTGCCGCTTCTTTGAATGTATCAAAAATAGAGAATGTCTCTCTCGGCTCTAAGGTGATTGAATCACCCTTAGTGATCTGGCCTTTGATTTGAATATTCAGCCCTTCGTAAACAATGCCTGTCGAAGGATCAAAATCTTCTGCCGCAACCACTGCACCATCTTTTTCAAGTTGATAAGCGAACTTACCCGTCTGCATGTCGACGAAAGTCACTTTATAGGTAGAACCATCTTCTGCGCTGTTAGTCGCACGCTCGAGTAATAACTCAGAGGCAGACTCAAGCTCATATTGGGGCTCGTAATCACCGAAAGGGTTATCTATTTCCATAAATAACTTGCTGCCCGGATCATTCATTGCCATCTCAAAGCTACTTGCCACACGCATCTTGCGTTGGTAATCATCACCTTGATACGTCACGTTCCCTTCGTTATCTCGAAAGAAAGGCTGGTTCTTCGGCTTAGTGCCCGCAAATGTATAGTTACCCGACTCATCTTGAGAGTTGGCCAAGTACAAAAAGTTATTCGCCAGTTCTTTAATTTCACGCTGCTTAGCTAAACGGTCTTCCGGTGAAAGCGCGCCGTTGATCATTTCCATTACGGTTCGTTTGGCTTCATCAGCAAAGCCTTCCGAGTTAGACATCATAACTTCATGATGCTCTAAACGATTTCGAACCAACGTAATAGCATCAACATATTGTTTCAGTTGCTCAGATTGCTGACCAATATTTTGTAGGTAGTGGGTCGCCAACGGGTCATCACTTGGCGACTGCAGCTGCTTACCAGAAGCGAGTTGCGCTTGGTTGTGATGCACCTTGTTCTCTTGGCGGCGCAAGTCATTTTGTACTGACTGATAGTTATGGAAGCTAGAAATACGATTCAACATTTACACTTCCTATCTCAGAGCTAAAATAGTGTTAAACGTGTCATTGGCTGCTTGCATGATGCGTGAGGAAGCCATATACGCTTGCTGAAACTTCATCATATTGGCTGCTTCTTCATCGAGATTGACCCCGGATACCGAAGCAATACGCTCTTGAGCTGACTGTTTTTCTAAGGTCGCAATATCACTCAAGCGATTGGCCGTTGAAGACTTCAACCCCATATTGGTATTCAAGTTATGGTAAAGGTCTAAAATCGTAGACTCACCATCGTTCAAAATTTTTCCGGTTTGTAGATTCTGCATCTTACGTAGATTGCCGTTGTCACCTTCTGATGGGACAAGGTTTGCCGTAAATTTATCGTTTGCCAACGCTCCCGGAGTTAACTCAAACGTGGTGCCATTAATAGTGACCGGCCCTTCAGGCGGATACGGTTGCGGCTGCATTAAAATGTTGCCTTTCGGGTCCGTCACCGCAAACTGCTCACCCTTGGGTGACACAATGACTTCGAACTCGCGCAGTTGACCCGCTTGTAAAATTTTGAAGCCTGCCGTGCCTTTGGCAAACGTGGTCGATGCTTCATAACTTTGCGCAGTAATGTCTTTTGGATCTTTGGTTTCCATCTGAATCTGTGCGGCAAAATTGCGAGTTGGACGCAACAGCAATTTCTCTCCAAGCTCAGGAGGGTTGCGAACTTCCACTCGCATACCATCAAGATTAAAAGCGTTGCCACTTGAATTAGTGCTGACTTTTACCGTTTCACCGTCAGGCTTGGTCACGACATAGTCACTGCCATCATACTTAAGGCCATACTCTCCGCCTTTTAAAGCAGAGGTGTCATCTATATAAACCGCAACATCAGCCTTTGACTGGCTGCTCGCCGTCACGCGTGATTTTGCCACCCGCTCAGAGTTCACATCGGTAAACAGATTTTTACCCACGTTGCCATTAAGATCTAAACCTTGCGATTGCAACTCATTGACTTTGTGTGAAAACGCCGTCGCCAAACGACCCAGTTCATCCATGACTTCTGGAATGTGGTCATCTCGCATGTCTAACATGGCACCGATTTTTCCATCGATATCACTGCTAGTTATCGGTTTTAGAGACTTTCCTTCAACAATCGCTAAGCGACGTTGATGGACATCTGGTAGGCCATCGACCATTTTTAATTGGCTCGCTTCACTACCAGAAACTAAGGTATGGCCATTACCGATATGGACATTAAAACCTTCGGCATTCGAGCGTGGCGTCACCGTTACTTTGGTGTAACCAGACAGCTCATTAATCAGTTTCTCATGCTGATCTCGTAAGTCATTATGAGGCCCAGGAGTTCGCATCATTAAGCGTTGTACGTCACGGATCTCGTAAGCGAGTTGGTTAACTCGCTCTATACCCATATCTAATTTTTTATTCGTAGAATCAGATTGTTGGCGCACCGTTTCATGAAATTCATTCAGTGTTTTGCTTAACAGCTCGGCTTTTTCTAACACCACTTTTCGCGCACCTACATCATTAGGTGTATCAGCAAGTGTCTTAACCGAATCAAACCATTCATTGAGGTTTTCTGGAATCTTCTTTGAAGCGACCGATGACAACATACTCGACAGCATGTCGAGGTTAGCTTCGGTATCGCCTTTGTTGGCGGCATTGGTTGTCGATAAGTTAAGCTCTTTAACGGCAAACTGATCCCAAGAGCGGCGAACATTTTCCACATGCACACCCATACCATAGGACTGGCCACCGTACTGACGCGGGTCATTCACACCTTGAATTACAGATTGGCGGCTAAAGCCCTCTGTGTTGGCATTAGAAATGTTATGACCTGTGGTGTTTAACTGTCTCTGAGCAGTAAGAACACTTTGTGCCCCTACATTCAGAAGATCCGACGCCATAATGCCCCCAAAAAACTTAACAAAATCAGAATGAACTGATTAACTACAACCGTATATTACTAAGATAATTAGCAATATATGTGCCAATAGAATTAGCAGAGAGTTAAAAGACAATAATTTATTGAAGTGTAAGGAGATAACTATGGACAACGGGGCCAGGTTTGAGGTGGCGGATAAGAAAAAAGCCTGCCAATGGCAAGCTCTCAATGCTAGTTGATTGCGCTAATTCATCTCATCAATCTTAGCTTTAACGCGCAATACCTTATCGGCATAGTTAGGGTCAGTTGCGTAACCCGCTTGGTGGATACCTTTAATGAAATTCTCTGAGTTACCCTGATGCTTCAATGCCGTTTCGTATCTTGGATTTTCGTTCAAGAACTTCACATAGTCATTAAAGCTGTCTTCGAAGTTTGAGTAAGAACGGAAAGACGCTGACTCTTTGACTGCTGTTTTACCATGGAACTCAAGAGTCTGCGTAGCAACCTTATCGCCCTTCCAACTTCTATCGGCTTTGATGTTGAATAGGTTATTACTATTACCCAAAGAGTTTTTAACCATTTTAGACCCCCAACCTGTTTCAAGAGCGGCTTGTGCTAATAGCAACGATGAATCGACACCAAGCGCGCTTGCTGCTTTTTCAGCATAAGGCTTCATAGAGGTAACAAACGATTCTGGAGAATCGAAAGAGACGGGTTGTTTAGCCGCTGATGCAGATTGAACTTCAGATACTCTATCTTCTGAACGGCCTGAGTACTGAGGTCTTTGCAGTGAAGTATCAAAGCCTTCACTACGAACCTTATCTTCTGCCGCATCGCTTGCTTGACCAGCACTTAATTGAGCCACAATCATATCCGCTAGGCCTAGCGAACCCGAAGCGCTCAATTCACTCGCCATTTGGTCGTCTTGCATCTGACGATAGAACTGTTCGTTCTGGCTGTTCAACATATCCGACTTAAAGCTTGAGTTCGCGTCGCGCATCGACTTAAACAACATCGAGGTAAAAATCGATTCAAACTGTTTTGCCGCAGCCGTCAGTGCTTCTTTTTCGCTGCCTTCTTCACCATTTACCGCTTGTTGACGAAGGCGGTCTAAGCTACCGATGTCGTGAATAAAGCCGATGTCATTGTTATTCTTAATCATGCTTTATTCCTTAGATAATGATCAATTGGCCTTCAATTGCACCGGCTTGTTTCAGTGCTTGAAGGATTGCCATTAAATCAGAAGGCGCTGCGCCCACTTCGTTGACGGCTCGAACCAAATCATCCAGCGTTAGACCCGGTTCAAACTTGAACATCTTGCCATCGGCTTCGGTGACTTCGATATCAGAATCAGGGACGACCACTGTTTGACCGCCAGAAAATGCATTCGGCTGACTCACATTCAAATTTTCTTTGATTGCAACCGTCATACCACCATGGGTTACCGCCGCCGCTCTTAGACGAACGTGCTTACCAACCACAATGGTACCGGTGCGAGAGTTAACGATGATTTTTGCAGAGCCTTCTGCAGGGTCGAATTCGACGTTTTCGATAGCCGATAAGAACGCCACACGTTGGCTGATTTCACGTGGTGCGCGAACTTTTACTGAAGTCGCGTCTACCGCTGAAGCCATTTGTGGACCTAGGAAATTATTAACCGCATCAGCTAAACGCTGAGCCGTTGTGAAATCGGATTGGATTAGATTAAAAGTGATGTAGTCGCCACGGCCAAATGGCGTTGGGATCTCTTGCTCAACTGTCGCGCCGCTAGAGATAATACCAACGTTAGGATTGTTACCGACAAGCTTTGAACCGTCGTTACCTTGTGCACTGAAGCCACTGACCACCAAGTTACCTTGCGCTACTGCATACACTTGGCCATCAAGACCTTTTAGGAAGGTTTGTAGCAAGGTACCGCCACGCAAGCTTTTTGCCGAACCGATAGAAGAAACCGTTACGTCAACTTCCTGGCCTTGCTTAGAGAAGGCTGGCAATTCAGCGGTAACAATAACAGCCGCTACGTTTTTGGTTTTTGGCTTAGTGCCGGGCGGCAATTGGATGCCAAAATTTTGCAGCATCGCGTTAAACGTTTGATCGGTAAAGGGAGTTGTCTCACCTGTACCCGGCAAACCCGTGACCAGACCATAACCGACAAGTTGGTTACTACGAACACCCGCCACTTTTGCCACGTCTTTAATACGCGCAGCATGGGCACTGGTGGCAAGAAATAGCACGCCGAATAGTACGAGCATTAGTTTTTTCATTGAGTAACCTGTCTGTATTGCTTTAATTTAGAATAGCTTAGCTAAATATGGCTCAGTGATAGAGGCTGTCAGTAAGCCGACATTCTCTCAAGCTCTACAGTGATACATTAAAGAATCGTGCCAAGAATCCAGGCTCTTGCATATCTTTTTGTACGCCGGTCCCTGAGTACTGAATTCGTGCGTTAGAAACCCGGTTTGAAGCGATGGTATTTTCGAAGTCAATATCATCAGGACGGATGGTGCCGCTTAAGCGAATGTACTCATCACCCGTGTTCAGTGTCATCCACTTTTCGCCACGAACCACTAGGTTGCCATTGGCTAATACTTCGATAACTTCAACGGTAATGTAACCGCTGATGCTGTTACTTTGGTTGGCTGATGCATCACCGGCAAAGGTGTTGGTGTTACTCAAATCGTAAGAGAAATTGTACTTATCGATAGCTAACTCTTGGCCGCCAACAGCCAGAGGTTCCATCGATGCATCGTTCGACTTAGACATGTCAGCATTGGCTTTTTTGGTCGCTCGCGTATTTTCATCTAACGCCACAGTAATAATATCGCCAATACCACGAGGCTTTGAATCATCATACATGCTGCCAATATGGTTAATATTGAACAAAGATCCCGTTGCCGCTGCGTAATGTTCTGGTTTTTGCTTTGGATTAATCGGTGCCCATGCAGGGTCACCAGCAACAGGATCGGTTCGACCACGAAGCGTATCGATAATGCCTGAACTCTCTTGAGTCGACTTATCGCCTTCCACCGCATCAACTACAGTGGTCGCGTTTTCTTCTGCCGGTGTTTCAATTGGAGCCAGCATGGTACAGCCCGTCATGGATACAAACAGAGCTAAACAAAAAATACGTTTCATGGCGATATACTCTTAGTTGGCCGCTGTAAATAGTTGGCCGTTGTAAATAGTAGGTCGTGACACACGTCAATGAGTGTAAAACAAGTCAGCGACAAATAACCAATTACAGCTGTTGGTTAACAAAGCTCATCATCTTGTCTACCGACGAGATAACTTTCGAGTTCATTTCGTAAACACGTTGAGCTTCGATCATATTCACTAGCTCTTCGGTTACGTTTACGTTCGATGTTTCTAGCATTGACTGGCGGATGTTACCCAAGCCATCAAAACCCGGAACACCTTCTTGTGGGTCGCCACTTGCGCCCGTTGGTAAGTAAAGGTTTTGACCGACTGGCTCTAAACCACCGGGGTTTACGAAGTCAGTAATGGTGATTTGGCCAACTACGACGTTGTTTTGCTCACCACGTAAACGAACCGACACTTCACCATCGTTGCCTACTGTCACCGAGATCGCGTCTTCAGGAATCACGATTTCAGGTTGTAGCGGGTAGCCTTGACCCGATGTCACGATTGCGCCGTCACCGTTCAGTGTGAACTGACCATTACGGCTGTAACCTGTCTCACCGTCTGGCATTTCAACTTGGAAGAAGCCGTCGCCTTCGATCATCATATCTAGGCTGTTCGATGTCGTTTGCGCGTTACCGTGAGTGTGAACTTTTTGAGTTGCTACTACCTTAGAACCAGCACCCAACATCAAACCACTTGGCAACTCAGTGTTCTGAGACGATTGGCCACCCGGTTGGTTGATGTTCTGATAAAACAGATCTTCAAATACCGCGCGGCTCTTTTTAAAACCAATGGTCGAGGCGTTGGCAAGGTTGTTCGAAATCGTTGAGATATTGGTTTGTTGGGCGTCTAAACCTGTTTTACTTACCCATAATGCTGGATGCATAGCAAATTCCTTTAAATTCTATTAGCTCATACGAAGCAGTGAATCAGACGACTTGTCCATTTCCTCTGCCGTACTCATCATCTTGACCTGCATTTCAAACTGACGTTGTAAGTCAATCAAACTGGTCATTTCACCGACAGCATTTACGTTACTGCCTTCGATAGCACCTTTTAGCAACGTTACCGCTGCATCCGCTTCGTATGCCTGATCTGGGTTTTTCGAACGGAATAGACCATTCGTATCTTTAAACAAACTTTGGTTATCTGGACGTACAAGCTTAATACGATCAACTACGGCCAATTCTTCAGCTGGAGCGCCTTGAGGAATGACTGAGATCGTACCATCTGTACCAATTTCTACTTTACTGATTGGGATTGGCAGCGTGATTGGTGCGTCGTTTTCACCAAGCACTAAATGGCCACTTGCGTTGGTTAGCAAACCGTTTTGGTCAACCCGTAGGTTACCGTTACGTGTTAAACCTTCACGGCCAGTGTTGTCCATCACTGAAATCCAACCATCACCTTGAATGGTGACGTCTAGATCTCGGCCAGTGGTGACCACGCTACCTTGCGCGAAATTATGACCCGGGCGCTCTGTCATGCTGAAAACACGAGTAGGCATACCTTCGCCATACGCTTGCATTGAACGAGCTTGTGCTAAATCAGCACGGAAACCCGTAGTACTTACGTTGGCAAGGTTGTTTGAACGCAACTGCAAAGCTTGCATATTTTGCTTGGCGCCACTCATGGCAAGAAACAGGGCACGATCCATAATTTTGCTCCAAAAATCATCTTCTGGAACTAATAAAGCAAACTCTGTGCCAGTATTTTTACTTGTTATTTATCAGTAATTTAGAAATAAAACAAACAAAAAAGGTGAACATTAAAGGGTCACTCAGGAAGAATTGTTGCCAGTGGTACTACCGGGCGGCAATAGGAGTGGCAAATAGTAAGGCAAGCAACAATACCCAATTTAATAACATTAAATTGGGTATTCTCAGATAACTTAGACTCTATAAAAAACGATTAACGAATTTGCAGAATATTTTGCTGTAGTTGGTTATGTACTTCTAGAGAACGAGAGTTCGCTTGGAAGTTACGTTGAGCAGAAATCAGGTCAACTAACTCTTGCGTCATGTCGATATTCGATTGCTCTAGCGAGCCGTTGTTAATCCCACCAAATGAACCTTTATTCGATTCACCCCAGATTTTATCACCAGAGTTGTTAGTAGAATCCCACTGAGTACCGCCTTTCTTATCTAGACCTTGCTCATTAGGTACACGAACCAGACCTACACGGCCAAGCATCACGTTTTCACCATTTGAGTAAGTACCTAGAACACTGCCGTACTCATCGAAATCGATTTTGGTTAAGAAACCTGTTGTCGCGCCATCTTCATCAAACTTAGTCAATTCAAACGGTGCAGCAAACTGAGTTGAAGAATCGAGACCGAACTTAAGTACTTGCGTTGGATCGGCACCATTTAAATCAACAGGGTTCGCACCAGCACCTAATGGCTCAGAATTAATTGGCTGACCATTGTTCAGGCTTGCTAACGTACCGTCATTGTTGAACTTCATTGTATGGCCAACATGACCTTGTGCATTCGTCGCATCACCACCTGTAATGTTCACCGGCTTTTCGCCGTTCTCATCTGACATGGTGTAGTACGTCTGCCAAGTGTTTGGTTGAGTCTGATCTTTGAGGTAGTAAGTCGTTAACTTGTAAGACTGACCCATAGAATCGTATACCGTCGAAGACGTCGCACGGTTATAGGTGTCCGCATCTTCGAAGTTAAATGCAGCCGGATCTTTAAGATCACCATTTGCAGGCAGGTTAACCCCTACTTCAATGTTTTCTGTCTGTTTTGGCTTACCAAACTCAGCAGGAATGTCGAGAGGCTTTGGCGCGTAAGAAAGAACTTCACCCGAATTAGGATCGACATCATAACCCAAAAGAAACTCATCATTAGCCGTAACCATGTAGTTGTCTTTGTTTAGGTGAAATGCACCATTACGCGTTAGTTCATTGATCTCTGGTACCATGCGGTCTTTCGATACGGCAAAGAAACCTGTACCACTGATACGCAAATCCATTGGATTATTCGTATAAATACTTGAACCTTCATGGAACTGTTGCGCCACTTGGTTAGCTTGCGCACCACCGCCTGCCGCCGTTTTTGCGTTAGTGAACAACGAGTTTGAATATACATCACCAAACTCGGCACGAGACTCTTTAAAGCCAAATGTGTTTGAGTTCGCAATGTTGTTACTGGTTGTATTCAGGTCTAATTGTGCAGCGGACAGACCGCTTAAAGCTACATATGACATTCCAATATTCTCCTAATCTATCTAGCTAGCATAGTCACTTTGCAAAAAGCTACGCTTTACCAACTTCTAGTACTTCAGCAAGTCGTACTGGCGATGTGAAACCAGCCAGATTGAGTAGTACGTTGCCATCACCCTTACCAAGAAGCACACTGTTCACGTTCGCATAACTCGACACTTGGAACTCTGTACTCTCGCCATCCAATAAACCCGACGCTTTCACGTTGTACTTACCGGCCGGCAATGGGTTACCGTCTTCGTCTTTTCCGTCCCATTCAACACGTGTATCACCTGATGGTTTAGAGCCGATATCAAAAGTGCGAACCAATTGGCCAACTTCGTTCTCAACACGGACCATTACATTGTCCATTGCCTGAGGAAGTTTAACCATTGCCGCCATACCGCCATCACCGGGTTTCACACCTGCCGCACCAGGAACCAATACATCACGGCCAACCAAAGAGGATGCCTGCAATGCTTGATTAGAGGTCATTGATGAATTCAAGCTTTCAAACTGTGTATTCATTTTGCCAATGCCATCTACGGTCGCAAATGAAGCCATTTGCGCAATCATCTGGTCATTGCTAACCGGCTTGAAAGGGTCTTGTTGTGCTAGTTGCTTAGTCAACAAAGATAAGAAATCTTCTTGTTTAAGATCCTGCTTACCTGTTGTTTCATCGGGCTTCTTAGCGCCATCTTGAAGACTCTTCAGCTGGTCAACATAGGACAAGCCGCTTTGACCAACATTGTTGTTGATTCCAGCCATGTGCTACCTCCTTATCCTTATTGACCCATCTGCAGCGTACGCAGCAGCATTTGTTTACTCGAGTCAGCAACCTGTACGTTTGTTTGGTACGCACGTGATGCCGAAATCATGTTCGCCATTTCTTCCATAACGTTCACGTTAGGCTTGTAAATATAGCCCTCGTTATTCGCTAATGGGTGATCCGGGTTGTACTCCGCGCTCAGCGGCTTATCGCTTTCCACAATACCTAATACTTTCACAGGCACAGTATGACCACTGTTACGTGCTTTATTTAACTCAGCGCCGAACACGGCGTGACGAGCTTTGTAAGTTTCTTTAGCAGAACTACTTACACTATCTGCGTTCGCCAGATTGCTCGAGGTCGTATTTAGACGAACAGATTCAGCACTCATCGCAGAACCAGTCACATTGAATACATTAAATAAGCTCATCTAATTATTCCCCTTTAATCGCTTTCGTTAAATTCTTGAACTTACTTCCTAGGAAGTCGAGAGAGGCTTGATGCCTAATTTGGTTTTGCATGAAAAGGTTTCTTTCCAAATCCAAATCAACCGTATTGCCATCTCCTGTATCAGGTTGGGTAGGAATTCGATACTTCGTTTCCCCGTTCACCGTTGTTGAGGCAGAAATGTGCCGACCATCTGTGCGGCTAAGACCAATGCTTGCCCCAGAACTTGCCGCTTGCAGTGATTTCTCAAAGTCTAATCCCTTTGCCTTATACCCAGGCGTGTTGGCTTGCGCGATATTGGTGGAAAGCACCTCAGCGTTACGCTCACGTACACCAACTGTATGCTGGTGAATGCCTAAAGCATTGTCAAAAGAAATAGCCATGTAAACCTCAACTCAAGAACTGACTGTTATGAAGTAACCAAAGCAATATATATACCAACTTTTAAAACAAAGTGGTCTATCAATACTTTTACCGATTACTCGTGGGTGAACCTGCAATATACAAGCCAAAAAAATAGAGTAAATTGGAATGTCACTCTGACTTAAAGATATAGATTAAACAGGAAAAAGAAAACCCAGCACTTGGCTGGGTTTTGAAATTAAACAGTAACGCCGCACCTTATTCTGGTGCCAACCATTACTTTAATTTGTAGATGATGCCTGGATTACAGCGAACCATTTCAAAACGATCCGTTAAGCCTGTTAACGATTCAGACGCCCCCAATAACAGGTAACCACCAGGGTTCAGGCTGTTTGCCATTTGGTTAAGTACCTTTGACTTCATTTCAGGCGAGAAGTAAATCAACACGTTACGACAAAAAATAATGTCGAACTTGCCTAACAATGCATAGCTTTCCATCAAATTTTGAGGACGGAAGTTCACCATACGCTTTACGTTATCTTTCACTTTCATACGGCCATCGCCCGCATCTTCAAAGAAGGTACGGCGACGTTCAGGAGAAAGGCCCCGACCTAACGCCAAATTGTCATATGCGCCTGTGCGACACATATCCAACATACTTGCTGATATATCCGTTCCCGTGATCGATACGTTTGGTAACATACCTGGCCTACGAGCTTGAGTTTCAAGAATCGTCATAGCCATTGAGTATGCTTCTTGGCCTGAAGAACTGGCCGCTGACCAAATCTTAATAGGACGTTTATTTGCCGCTATTTCCGGTAGAAGTTTATCCGCAAGCACAGCAAACGGGTAAGTATCACGGAACCAAAGTGTCTCGTTTGTCGTCATGGCATCAACTGCAGCCACACGCAGTTCACGGTTTCGACCTGTTACTACGTCCTTCAATAAATCAGATAACGAAGCCAAATTAAACTTCGCTACTAATGGGCTTAGACGACTGCGTACCAAGTACTGTTTGCTGTCACCTAATACAATGCCACATTGAGATTCTAAGAAACGGCTGAAATCGCGATACTCTTGATCACTTATTGTTATAGCAGTCATTAATGTCTCTTTTAGTTAGTTAACGCAGCTTTAACTGCTGCACCAAGCTCATCAGGATTGAATTTAGCGATGAAAGAGTTAGCCCCCACGCGCTCAACCATAGCTTGGTTAAATACACCACTCAATGAAGAGTGTAAAATTACGTATAGATCTTTAAGTTCAGCGTGACGTCGAATCTCGGCGGTTAGCGTATAGCCATCCATCTCTGGCATTTCAATATCAGAAATAACCAATGAGATTTGATCGTAAATACTGCCTTCTGATGACATCTGTACCAGCTTCTCATAGGCTTCTTTACCATCTTTCACTGAGACAACTTCAAAGCCAATCGACTCAATCGCACGTTGAACTTGCTTACGAGCCACCGTTGAATCATCAGCAATCAAGATACGGCGAACTAATGGTTTCTCTTGCTCTACTTTCGCAATATCTTCAGCAATTTTACTGTCCATTGTTTCATCAACAGGCGAAATTTCCGCAAGGATCTTTTCAACATCAAGAATCTCTACCAATTCATTATCAATATTGGTTACCGCGGTCAAGTAGTTTGCTCTACCCGCCCCATCCGGCGGCGGAAGAATTGATTCCCAATGCATATTAATAATGCGCTCTACTGAGCTGACCAAGAATCCCTGAATGGTTCGGTTAAACTCAGAGATAACCACAAAACACTTTTCAACATCCGTTGTAGGACGGCCACCAGTCGCTAAGCTCAAATCGATAACAGAGATCGTCTGGCCACGAATGTGCGCTACACCTTTAACTAGTGGGTTTAAGTTTGGCATCTTTGTCAGCTTAGGGCATTGAAGCACTTCTTTTACTTTAAAGACATTAATGCCGTAACGCTGACGCCCCATTAGGCGAAAGGTTAGTAATTCTAATCGGTTTTGACCGACGAGTTGCGTACGCTGATTCACTGAATCAAGAATACCCGTCATGAGCTCATCTCCATATCAAACTTTTTTGGATAAAAAAGTGTTAGTCTACTGCAAGCTACGAACTACTAGAGAAACAGAATGACGAATCGTAAAACAAATCTGCCTGCTTTTTCCATAGCAATGTGTAGAGCTACTTTTAAAACTGTCGTTAAGTTTATCGGCATTTTATCAATATTGTTTAGTTTTTTTATACAAGCTGCGACTCCAGAACAAATTGAAATGATTCAGTCTGCGGCAGAGCAACACATCCTTGATACCGTTGAGCAACCACAAGGTGGCGAACTCTTTGTAAATTCAGCAAATGTTGACTCAAGAATCAAAGCAACAGACTGCCCTATCCCACTTGAAACCAGCGCCTCGACGACAACCAATACCCGTAGCAGTATTACGGTTTTAGTGCAATGCATCCCTGATGAGTGGCGAGTTTATGTCCCGGTACGTATTTCGATGTCAGTACCACTCGTCACCACTACTCGTTTAATCGCAAGAGGTGAAATCGTCGGCCAATACGATGTCACCACAGCCATGATTTCCCTAAACAAATTTCGTCGTCAAGGCTTTACACTTCCAGAGCAAGTCATCGGGGCGAAAGTGAAAAAGAACTTACGCCCAGGCGATGTTGTCGAAAGAGGCGATGTCTGTGTCGTCTGCCGAAACGAGAAGGTTATCATACAGGCAGTAAAAGGTGGCATGACCATTACCACCAAAGGTACAGCATTGACCGATGGTTCGATGGGCGATCAAGTAAGAGTGAAAAATGATAAATCACAGCGTATAATTGAAGGTATTGTTACCAGCATGTCTGAAGTCACAGTTTATTTTTAACTCTTTACTTCTAAAGTGACGGTATCGTTAGCTAATTTTACTCTCAACACTTAACGCCAAATATAACGGCTGTGGTGTGACGTCCCTTTTCGACTATTGAGCTAAAAATTTGCTAAAGTATTCGAACCCTTGGTCGATATTGACTGTACAGGTTCCCATTTTTGAAGAAAAAGGCTTAACGATGGCAGGTATTGATAATATACGTTCAGGGCATACCCTAACGACCACTAACCGATCAGCAGCGCGCTCTGATTCTAGCCCTCAAACATCTCATTCTGATGTTGCAGCTAAATCTCCAGCAAGCAAAGACGCGGTTTCTCTGAGCCAACAAAGCAAAGCAATTGGTCAACTGCACCAAGACATGGCCACACAGCCTAGCTTTGATACAGCAAAAGTAGCAGCGATTAAAGAAGCGATTACAAACGGTTCATATACGGTCGATCCAGAGAAGTTGGCTGATAATATGATCAAGTTTGAGAACGAATTAAAAGACCTTTGATAGATGACTCAGTACGAAGTCATCTTTACTTAAAGATTTCCCTTTTTACCAAAGAAGTTCAGCAGGTTTAAATTATGGCGGCACTCGCAGACTTAGTTAATTTCCAACTTCAAAATGCCAAAGCCTTATCTGATCTTTTAAGTTCAGAAAAAACCGCTATCACCAGCAGAAAATCAAATGATATTGAACGAATAGCTCAAGAAAAAGTTGTCCTTGTCGAACAACTAAGATCAACCGATCAACGAATCTCTGCCCATACTAATGTCTCAGAACTGACCGAGAATCCTGAACTTGCTCAAATAGTCGCGACAATCAAGTCCATCGTGCACGACTGCCATCAAGCAAACCTAGTTAATGGCGAAGCCCTGAACCGAGCACAGCTTAGCTTTAAAAAACTCAGTAATATGATGCAACAAAGCCACGGAAAGGTTGGCATGACGTACAACGCTGGTGGCCAAACTCACACCATCTCTACACTGGGAACCAACATAAAAGCTTAGTTAGGTTAACCCTCTTCATACCCCCCTTCTTGCTTGTATCTGTATCTGTATCTGTATCTGTATCTGTATCTGTATCTGTATCTGTATCTGTATCTGTATCTCAGCCTATTCTTCTCGCTCGACCCGTCAAGCTTTCATAGAACCTGTAAATGTGCCCAATAAATCTACAAACAAAAAAGCGGCAAGTATTTTCATACTTGCCGCTCTGTGTTCGTACCTGTTACTGGTTGCCGTTACGCCATCTGGAAAGCGAGTGACAGTCAATATAACTGGATAATCTTATAACTAGATGATGCTTGAGTTAGAACAACGTTTGTTGTCTTTTCTGAGGCACTGCTTGAACTTCACCGTAATTACGTAACTGTTCCATCTTTCGGATATCTAGCTGAAGCTCAGTAACATAACTATCACCGACAGGGTAACTGCGGACCACTTCTGCGCCACGGATTACACCATCAACAGCACCAGAAGTTCTCTCGGTGCCAAGACGTTGATCTTCAAGCTCAGCTCTACCACTCACCCGCATACCATAGACTTGTTCAGCAAGCTCACGGTAAGCATCAATTTTAGAAGCTCTCATCGCTCGGATACGTTTTTCTTCGTCATTACGTCCTTTTTGCTCACTGATACTAGCGTAGCCAACAGCAACTAGAAAATCATTTGGCCTCATGTTTTGTAATGGTTGACAACCAACAAGCAATAAAGCGACGACAACAAATATTAACTTCTTCATCACGAACTCCTAAGGGCGAAGAATAACAGTATAAGGCTGAGTCATCGTTGGATCAGAACGAATGATGACACCATCTTGAGTTCGAATACTATTCAGAGTATCTAGGTCACGACCAATACGATCCGCTGGTAAGAAACCTTGAGCAGAAGCAACAACGATACGAGTTTGCATGCCAACCACACGAGCATTCACAAGCACACCGCCTTCTTGGCGAAGCATAGTGCCCGTCAAAACGTACTGGACATCTTGCTCTTGAGCTAGGTCTTTCCAGTCACGACTTAAAGAGAAGTCGCCCTGCTGAGTCACCTGAATTGAGCCTGTGGTTTTGAAATCAACGACTTTGAAGCCACGACGCTGAAATTGATGAATAAAGCCTTCTGAAACTGAGTTACCTAACCAGTTTGTTGTGTCCATATGTTGTAGGTCAACAAACGACGTAATGGCAATCGGTGTTCTTGCTGAAATACTCGTATTCGAAATGATCAAATCTTCAGTCATACTTTCTACGAAGAAATCCATGGTATGACGAGGGCTAGCCATCAACATAAACTGACTGCCTGAATACTCAGACTTGCCGTTATATATAGGCGAATAAGCGCATGATGTCATCAACATGACACTCATTACTACGAGCCATTTTTTCATTCTCTTATCTCCAGATGTTTATAGTGCTTACTGTGCCAATATCTTCTCACCATTATTTTTTCAATGGATTACAATGTTGGAACAGTCTTTGCTTTTCAGTAATGGTTCAGATTAAGAAAAACACACTTAAGTCAGCTTCAAGCTTATAGTTATTTGTTAAGCAATATTTATACCCAACTGGTAACGAATAGATGAAAAAAATAATTTCTTACTTATTTTCAATAAGTTTATTAGTCACAATAAACTTCAATGTTCATGCCTCTTGGTATGAAGTTACCGGTACTGCCGCCATCGTATCGTCAGAAGAGACCGCAAGGATTCACGCTCTGGAAGACGCGGTCTATAAAGCCGTGCAGTTCTCAGGAGCCGATATAGGCAGCATTTCCAACCTCACTCCCTACTTAGACGCAAAGAAAAAAGAGTTCCAGTTTACCAATCACGAAGTACGCTACATCTTGGTTGAAAAAGAGAAATCACGCGGTGGCAATTTAATGATCACTGCAAAGATCGACATCTACCCTTCGGCAAATGCTTGCCATGAGAGCCAATATAAGAAGACATTCTTGGTCGGTAATATAGATGTGACTTCCCCTCAACAGGCCGTGATGGGCAGGATCTATAACCTCGGAGATGATTTCGGCCATGTCGTTGACCGTCAACTCGCGCAAGAGTCTCGCAGCTTTGTTTCTGTAGGCACGACCGACTACGACATCGATAAACGTCGACCTGAAGTCATTAAGATGATCGCTCAAGACACTGGCGCACAATACATTATTGGCGGCGATATTACCGACTTAACCGCAACCGTCGAATCTAAGTTATTGAAAGATGACGTTATCAATCGCCAGTTTGCATTAGAAATGCAGGTATTCGATGGCAAAACAGGCCATCAAGTATATAACCGTAGCTATCGTGAAGTAGCCAAGTGGCCATTCGCTAAGACCAGTGAAGTCGATACCCGTAGTGCGCGTTTCTGGGCATCCACCTACGGCACTATGATGCTTCGTGTCAGCCGCAACATTATGTTGGACTTGGAGTCTGAAGTATCATGCAAGATCACCCTTCCAGAAGTTGCCGCTGTATTTGGTAACACAGTGACCATCGATTTAGGTCGACTGCATGGCGTACAACGAGGTGACAAACTACAACTGTGGCATACAGGTTCGTTTATCGACCAACGAGGCTTACCACGTAATAAAGTATCTCAAAGTGATATCACTCTGACAGTTTCTCGCGTCTACGAAAATGAAGCGGAACTCACTATTGATCAGCCAAGCCTTGCAGGAAGCATTCAGATTGGTGATGTGATGCAAAAAATCATGTAGTTAGCGACACGTTCGCTTCATCGTTTTTCATAAAGCCTTAGCAAAAGTACTAAGGCTTTATTTTTTTCTGATGATTGGTTTCGGTTTAGACGTATTTGTCGTAACCTTATTAATAACATAATCATCATTTAGTAAGCTATGAGTCAGAATAATCTAATTGGTGCGACCGGTTACCGCTTTATTTCGAAAGGTCAAACCGCTTTTAAAATCCATATTCATACTCCCGAAGATACGGTGCTGCATCGCTCTGTCGGCTTTGTTCGTATGGGTGAAAATAAGGCACTGAAGAAAACTATAAAATTGAGAGATGAGCTAGGCAGAAAGCTTTGGGGTAAGTTTTGGCCCAAAGTCCTCAAAGAGCCCTACTTGATGACGCGCCTACCCCATAGTTTAGAGCCCAAAATTGTATTCAAGCCAAACCCGACTCAGAGTGACCCTGAACACCGTGACGAATGTTATATCGCTAAATGGCGTGTATTCTCTGAGAATGGCGATTACAAATACAAAACTAAGGTGTGCTCAATCAGAAAACACGGTCGACTTGCCGCTTATAGCCAAACCAAACGTGCACTGCTTGATGCTCACAAAGATGTGATTGATTTGCTTATTTTTATGGGACGATTGAACAGTATCGATCTGAAATAGCCTTCACTCGAATAGGCTGACTACCCATATTGTTCAGATACAAACACAGCCGCAAATGCGGCTGTGTTTATTTTTAGGCTAGTTACCTTGCTACTTTAGGGCGTCATCGCACGCTAAATAGACCACCTAGCTTCGGCAGATCTCTGCCAGAGTCGTCAATCGGCGTTGTGAGTCTTTCACATAAGGATTGGTATGATCCCATGCGTAGCCCGCCAAAATTGAGCACACCATTTGCTTAATCTTCGGGTTGGGGTCTTGATAGAAAATCACATCCTGCAAGGTACCTGAGTACCAGCCTTCAACATAAGTTCTAAAGGTGTTTACGCCAACCATCAATGGATCGGCATAATCACGATCCCAATCAACCTTCTCACCGTTGAGCTGCTTTTCCACGCACTCAACCGCAAACTGAGCCGACTTCATCGCAATTGTCACACCTGATGAAAACACAGGATCAAGGAACTCACCGGCATTGCCCAATAGCGCATACTTATCTGTGGCAAGGTGTTTTACGTTGGCAGAATAGCCACCGATTTCACCCGCAGGGTTTGGATACTCTGCATTCGCCAATATTTCAGCCAAACCCGGCTCTTCCGTTGCCAGTTGCTTAATCGCGGCAATCTTATCTTCTGGGTATGATTCAAAGAACTTAGGCTCCCCGACTACACCAAACGAAGACACTCCGTTACTAAACGGGATCAACCAATACCAAACGTCAGGATTGGTCGGGTGCACCGAGATCAGAATTTTGTTTCGATCATATTCAAGGTCGGTATCAACCTCTGAAATATGGTCGTTAATGTGCGTAAAAATAGCTTTGCGAGGTGGAAGCGATGATGGCTCTTCCAAATCAAGCATCTTTGGTAACACGCGACCAAAGCCACTGCCATCCAGCACGTATTTAGCTTCTAGCTGATAGCGTTCTCCATCAAGCACTTGTACGTCTAAAATGGTACTATCTTCAGTGAAGTTAATACCCATCAACTCATGTTGATAATCAATAGTAACGCCTTGTGCTTCGGCTGTGTCTGCTAACACCTTATCAAAGGCCCCTCGCTGAACCTGAAACGTGGTTCCCGGCCCAGCAGAGAACTTATCTTCAAAATTAAACGCGGTGTACACGCCATTTTTACGAAAAGCGGCACCATCTTTGAATTGGAAGTTAGCGTCAGCCACCGCTTCGCTCATGCCAGCTTGTTCAATCACTTCCATACAAGCCGGTAACAAGCTTTCACCAATAGAAAAGCGCGGGAAAAGGCTCTTTTCAATCACTCGAACATCGATGCCTTTTTTATGAAGCAAAGACGCGGCAATAGACCCTGATGGCCCAGCTCCGATGATCACTACTTGAGTTGACAATTTTTTCATTCATTTAAGCCATGTTTGTTATTTTTTTATTGCGCGCTAGCTTTCAATTCAAGCAGCGTATGACCAAGGCCGATATCATCGGTACGGGTCACTACCTCAAGGCCTGCTTCTTCAACGATCTCTAAGAAATCTTCACTGCGGTAAAAACGGCTGTTGCCATTGGCCAAACAAGTGAAGTAAAGAGAAGTCGCGTTTAAGCTATAAGAAGCCGCATCGTATTTCTGTGCATCCCAAAACAGCTCAAGAATATAGACCGTCGCTTCCTCTGACATATGAGAGCGTACACGCTTTAATATGCTCAAAATCTCCATGGGCGAGAAGCAATCAAGGAACTGGCTCATCCACCACACATCGGCGCCCGTCGGCAACGCTTGATGTTTATCGAGCATGTTGGCTGGGAATGGCGTCACTCTGTCTTGATGGCCGTGCTGCGTTGCGTTTACCATGGCCATTTCTAGTTGTTGTGGTAAGTCGACAATCGTTATCTCAACATCTGAGTCGTGGTTGCAGCACTGCATTGCCCACTTACCCGTGTTACCACCAATATCCACCAGCGATTTCGGCTTCTTACTGAAGACTTTCTCAAGCAACACTGGGAACGAGCGGTCTGAATAGAAATGATCAAACTTGAACCAGCTCTCTTTTGCTTTTTCTGGCAATTGAGATAAACCTTGGTAAATGGTTTCCCAATCACCCAGCTCTTTCAAGCCCGCAGGTGTTCCTTCTTCAATCGCTTCCGTTAAATGCATCATCGCGGCATAACAAACATCGGCAGTGAAATCCAAGTTGGCATTAGTCATGCCGTCGTGCAGAAGGTAAAAACCAAGGTTGGCTATTTTATAGTTAGGTTTGTCCCAAGTAACAATATGAGCACTTAGCGCCATATCGAGTAGAACTTTCACGCCGTACTCGGATACACCGGTTATTTCCGAAAGCTTCTCGGCGGGTAAACCATCATTACCCACCTCATCTAGGGCCTTTAAAATACCCAAATCTCGAAGTGTACGAGCTGTATGAAAAACAATAGGAGCAAAAGATAATTTTTGCGCTTCTGTTTTTGCTTCTAATGCGTTGAATGGATCTAATTTATATTCCGACACGAAAAACCTAACTTTCAAATAATAGGAGGGATTACTCTGCAGCCATTTGTGCAAGCTTGCGTTTAATATCAACGTTTAAGTTATTAACCCAGCGGTTGTAATTTCGGTGTATTTCACCATCGTCATATTTCAAATTCTCTGATTCAACGTAAAGAATAGAGTAAAACTTGTCACTATAAGGAATTTCAACCACCGCATGGTGTGAACGAACATACAGCTCGGCACGAATCAAGCCTGGCTTTATTTCTGAAACCAACCAGCCTCGATTCTCAGCGGACTCATAAATAGCTGATTTCACCTGTTTACTTTGAAGATTCAGTGCAACTGGAGTATCCTCAACATTCATTACAGGCTGGACACGTCCACACCCTGCAAGAACGAGTATGAATAACATTGAAACGGCTATTTTTAATAATTTCATTTAAATTCCTTATCTGTGTTTATTTATAAGCACGCATAGTATTTAGTTAGACCCAAAGCAAATCAATACTCTATGTCAAATCAAGCACAATTAATGTCATTTAATATCGAGAAATGGTCTGCAAATTCGGCTGGCCTCAATTCAATTGTTGAATGGAAAACGTGGAGCTCTAATTTAGATTGGCCGAAAAATGGCTCAACTGAGTTTAAAGCTATTCCTCCGATGATGCGCCGTCGCATGAGTGTGCAAAGCAAACTTGCCGTCCAAACTGCATTAACCTTATTAAAAGACACCACGATTGATTATCTGGTTTTTGCCAGCCGACATGGTGAGCTACACCGAACTGCCACATTAATTCAATCAGTACTGGAAGGTGACGATGCTTCTCCAATGGCGTTCTCGCAGTCGGTACACAATACCGCAGCCGGGCTAACTACCATTGCCGCGAAAGCACCAATTCCACTGTCCTCAATCGCCGCTGGGCAAGATACTTTCCATAACGCTCTAATTGAAGCTTACCTTTACCTTCACCAATACCCATCGCATCGTGTGTTAGTCATCGACTTCGATCAGCCTCTGCCTGACCTCTACCAAGAGTACGAAACTCAGAACTATGCTGATTATGCTCTGGGCTTAGTGCTAACCGCAGGCCGTGACTACTCTGTTTCAAGGACAGTAACCAGTGATAGACCAGCGACTGATTTACCGCAAGGCCTGCAAACACTGCAGAGCATCCTACAAAATGCACAACGTTGGACTATTGCCGGAAAACACCAAGCTTGGTCATGGGTAAACAACACGAAACCTGGAACTCAAGAATGAGTAAGATCGACCAATATTGGCGAGTATTCGCGACAGGGCTTTGCTTCACCATCTTCGGTTTAGGAGGGTTAGTACTTAGCTTCTTGATCTTGCCTTCGATCGCGATCACCACATCAAACACCATTCAAAGAGAGCTTAAGACTCAACGACTGATTCGTTTTTCATTTAATGCTTTTTGCCGGATTATGAAGTTCACGGGCGCGATTGATTACCGAATTGATGGCGCCGAACTGCTACGCAAAGATCGTAACTGCATCATCGTCGCCAATCACCCAAGTTTGATTGATTATGTACTGATCGCCTCTCAACTTCCTCAATGTGATTGTCTCGTCAAAGCGGCAATATGGGAAAACCCATTTATGAAGAGGATTGTTAGAGCGGCAGGTTATATCCCCAACCAAACACCTGACGATCTTTTAGAGCGCTGTGAAGAGCGTTTTTCACGTGGCAATGTACTGCTCGTTTTTCCTGAAGGGACTCGCACTACGCCAGGAATTGAACCATCCTTACAACGTGGTGCGGCGCAAATAGCGACTCGAACACAAACCGATTTACGCATTATTCATATTACAGTTTCTCCGACATTCTTAACGAAAGAGAAAAAATGGTATCAAGTTCCTGCTACGAAACCCTTTTTTCATATTGCGGTGAAAGGTAAAATAGAAGTCGCACCCTTTATTGAGAATGCAAATAACTTAACTTCGGCAGCAAGACGCCTTAATCACCACCTTGCAGAGACTATTTTCCCTTCCGAAGACAACATTTAGCTCATCAATAAGACAACTGGCGATATCAGCATTTGGAAAATACCTCGCATAATGTAGAATCGCCTCCCTTAAAGCAGCATTTAGATAAAGTACTAAGTAGGCCAAAGTGGAAACATTACACAACGAACTGAAACAACTGATCATCGACGCATTGAACCTTGAAGACATGAGCATTGATGAGATTGAAACAGAAGCTCCACTATTTGGTGATGGACTGGGACTAGACTCTATCGATGCACTTGAACTTGGCCTTGCTATCAAGAAGAAGTACAACATTGTTATTGATGCCGACGACTCAAACACTCGCCAGCATTTTGCATCGGTAGAAAACCTAGCAAACTACATCTCATCTCAAACGAACAACTAGACAGATCTTTATGACACAAGCTAACCAACAAGAAGTATACAACCAGGTTAAAGATGCGCTTATTGAGCTGTTCGAGCTTGATGCTGAAGATATCACGCCTGAAGCTCATCTTTATCTAGATCTCGACCTAGACAGCATTGATGCGGTTGATTTGGTCGTTCACCTACAAAATGTAACCGGTAAGAAGATCAAACCTGAAGAGTTCAAAGCAGTACGCACCGTTAATGACGTTGTTGAGTCTGTGATTGAACTATTGAAGGACGCGTAATGCGTCCTCTGCTGACTTTACTGTCGGCAATCATACTTTTCACTTATCCAATAGCGGTTTACTTTGGACTCAACAAGTTTGGCCTACAAACCGTTGGTATCGTCTTAGCCGCTATTTTTGCTGTCCGCATTTTCTCTGCTGGTCAGGCTAAAATCAAAGAGCTAAAACACCTAGCTTGGATCAGCGGAAGTGCTGGAATTGTTCTGTTGGCCTTAGGTTTAACCTTTAAACAGCATGGTTGGTTAACCTATTATCCCGTTATCGTTAATGTTTGTATGTTGGCTGTATTTGCTTCAAGCCTATGGCAACCTCAAACGATTATCGAACGCCTTGCTCGACTTCAAGAGCCTGAACTTCCGCAAAGTGGGATTGATTACACACGAAAAGTCACTAAGATTTGGTGCTTATTCTTTGTTATCAATGGCTCTATTGCCCTTTATACCTGCTTCCAACCTCTTGAAATATGGACCCTATACAACGGCTTACTCAGCTATATGTTCGCAGGGTTACTCTTTGCAGGAGAATGGGTGGTAAGACAGCGTATTCGTCAGAGTTAAATTGTTATGACCCAAACCGTACCTTACATCTCGTTGTCTGACCTTCTCAGTCAAAAAAGAGCCCCTGAATCTATTGTCTGCTTTGACGACAATAGCAAGATTACGTGGCAAACCTTTAACGACGACTTATCTCAACTCGTACACCTTTTATCTTCATCCCCTTTTCAACGAGTTGCGATTTGTACCCAGGACAGCTACCTATTTTCGGTGGCATTTCTGGCGTGTGCAGCAGCCAGCAAACACATCATCTTACCGGGCAACTACCAGCCTTGTGCGCTTGCTGAGTTAAGTGAACAGTTTGATTGCCTGCTAGTTGATAACTCGATTGGCGAAGTAGAGGTGAGTGACGTTCGCAATATCCAAACCTTATTAAACTCCAACACCGAAGTACAAAAGCCTCTAACCGATAATCTGACGACCATTGATTTGGCATCAATCCACTTGACCCTGTTTACTTCAGGTTCGAGTGGTACGCCCAAAGCTATAGATAAAACCTTAGAGCACCTAGACATTGAGACGGCTCAGCTAGCTAAAAACTGGGGAGAGTTACTCAAGGGTAACCGAATCCAAAGCACAGTTTCTCATCAACATATCTATGGTTTACTGTTTAGAATCTTATGGCCGCTCTGTTCTGGCATTCCATTCGCGAGAAACAATCTTGAATACCCAGAACAGATTCTGTCCCACGCCAATAAAAATTGTGTACTGATTAGTAGCCCTGCTTTGCTCAAACGATTAAAACACGAGAGCAAAACCGCGCAACTTGCTGGTGTTTTCTCTTCGGGTGGTCCACTGCCTACCGAGTCGGCTCACCAGTCACGAGATCTACTTGGTCATTTACCTATCGAGGTGTTTGGCAGCACAGAGACCGGAGGCATCGCCTTTCGCCAACAAGAAAGCGCTCAAACGCCTTGGCAACTTTTTGACTGCATTGAGGCTAGTCTCAACAGTGAGAATTGCATTAAGTTATTGTCGCCCTACATCGATAAAAACAACTGGTATCAGACCGCTGATGAGTGTGAAATGGTCTCGGAGAATCAATTCATATTGAAAGGCCGCACCGATCGAGTCATTAAGATTGAAGAAAAACGAGTATCACTGGTTGAAGTCGAAAAGCGGCTGGAGCAACTGCCTTGGATAAGTGAGTGCGTGGTTATTCCATTTGAGGAGCCTGAGCGATTAATTTTAGCGTCGGTTTTGGTACTATCAGAGGAAGGCCAAGCAACACTCGTAACCATGAGCAGAGGTAAGTTCTGGTTGATGCTGCGTTCAGAACTCAGAAAGTGGTTAGAACCGATCGCTATCCCAAGAAAGTACCGTGTTGTCGATGAGATCCCCCTCAACAGCCAAGGTAAGCGATTAACATCTCACATAGAACAGCTAATAAAATCATAGAAACCGCTGATCGTATTTTACACTGAGATTATCTTTTATATTTTTGTCAAAGAACCAATATTTGCCCAAGGATTCTAAGCACGCCCTATGGATAAAAGAAAACCAAACATCATTACTGTAGACACGGTAGAGAATGAATCGACCCTGACACTCAATGTTAGCGCAGATATCACCGATTTTAAGGGACACTTCAAGAGCTTCCCGATTCTTCCCGGCGTCACGCAAATTGATTGGGCACTTCATTACGCTGTCCAAGAGCTAAATGTCCCTGGCTTCTTTAAAGGCATGGAAGTCATCAAGTTCCAAGAGCCTATCCTGCCTGATGCAACAATTCAGCTATCACTCAAATGGGATACTGACAAAAACAAGCTGAGCTTCAGTTACACCTCAAACAACGGTGAACAGACCCACTCTTCAGGCAAAATGAAGCTGGGAGAGAAAAGTGAATAGCGCTCCCGTCGAGGCTACTCAAGACCAAACAAAAGAAAGCAGCTACAAGGCTTGCTTCCTTATACCGTGCTTTAACCATGGTGCAACCATGCCCGAAGTCGTCTCATCACTCCTTGAATCTGAACTACCGATTATTATTGTTGATGATGGCAGTGAACTCGCGACCAAACAGTTTCTGGCTCCACTTGCAGAGAACTCAAACGTAACCTTGGTGACGCTTGAACAGAACCAAGGCAAAGGTGGCGCAGTAAAAGCGGGGATCAAAAAAGCACAAGAGATCGGCTTTAGCCACACTATTCAGATAGATGCTGATGGACAACACGACCTTGAAGCCTTGCCGACATTGATTGAGGCCTCACAAGCTAAGCCACAACACCTGATATCAGGCCGACCTATCTACGACGAGAGTGTGCCTAAGGCAAGGCTTTACGGGCGCTACGCGACACACATTTGGGTATGGATAGAAACCCTTTCTTTATCAATTAAAGACAGCATGTGTGGCTTTAGAGCGTACCCGATCAATCAAACACAAGCGGTACTCAACAAATACGATGTTGGCTCTAGAATGGACTTCGATATCGAGATTCTGGTTCGCTTATATTGGGAAGGTTGTGACATTGATTTCGTTAAAACACGCGTCATCTACCCAGAAAATGGCGTCTCTCATTTCGATGCGCTGTGGGATAACGTAAAAATCAGCTGGATGCACACACGACTGTTTTTCGGCATGCTGCCAAGAGCACCAAAATTGATTGCTCGCCATTTCAAATCCGATTCAGCTGATAATAACCAAAGTTTATCGATTGATTCAGAACCACAAGCTTCAGAACAACCCCATTGGTCTCGCACTCAAGAACGCGGCACCGTACTCGGCATCAAGCTACTATTGGCCGTGTATACCCTATTAGGTCGCGGTGTCTTTAACCTCATTTTACGCGGTGTGATGCGTTACTACCACTTAACGGGCAAACGCGCACGAAACGCTTCTGAGCAATACTTGTTCCAGCTAAAGGCGTACGCAGAGCAACAGAATATCGAGTTACCCGCTGAGTTAACCAGTTATAACCATCTGCTTTCGTTTGGCCATACTATGCTAGATAAGTTAGCCGCATGGAAAGGTGACTTCTCGGCAGATAACCTGACGATTCATGGCCAAGACCAATTCGAAAGCATGGTAGCCAACCAACAAGGTGTGCTGATTCTGGGTTCTCATCTTGGCAATATCGAACTGTGCCGCGCTTTAGGTCGCAGACACTCGAACATCAAAATCAATGCTTTGGTTTTTACAGAACACGCTGAGCGTTTTAACTCGGTTATGAAAGCCGTGAACCCGCAGTCTGACTTAAACTTGATTCAAGTGACCTCGATGGGGCCTGATACGGCTATCTTATTGCAGCAAAAGTTGGAGCAAGGTGAGTGGATCGTGATTGTTGGTGATAGAACTTCCACCAGCAAAGAGAGCCGTTCGGTATGGGCAGAGTTCTTGGGTAAGGAAGCGCCGTTCCCTCAAGGACCATTTATGTTAGCCTCGGTTCTCAAAGCCCCCGTGTTCTTATTGTTTGGGCTACGTGATGACTCACGAGCTAAGCCGCACTTTAATGTCTATTTCGAGCATTTTAGCGACAAGATCGAGCTACCAAGGAAGACGCGCGAACAATCTTTACAGCAAGTCGTTCAACAATACGCAGACCGACTTCAGCACTACACACTGAAAGCCCCGCTTCAGTGGTACAACTTTTTTAATTTTTGGACATTGAGCAAGCACCATGACGAAAAAGAATCCAAATAGCATCACCTTTGGTGCCGAACGCCTCACGATTGAGGATGTTGTCGCTATCTCAAAAGGCGCAAAAGCCTCGATGAACTCAAGTGAAGCATTCACATCTAAGATCGACCGTGGTGTCGCTTTTTTAGAACGCCTGTTGAAAGAAGAAGGCGTGATTTATGGTGTGACAACGGGCTACGGTGACTCATGTACCGTTGCGATTCCGCCAAATCTTGTTGATGAATTACCACTGCATCTAACGCGCTTTCACGGCTGTGGTTTAGGTGAAATACTGTCTCACGAACAATCTCGTGCAGTATTAGCAACACGCCTGTGTTCTTTATCACAAGGTGTCTCTGGTGTGACTCATGATTTGCTCAACCAGATCGTTACTCTGATTAACCAAGACATCTCGCCGCGTATTCCTCAAGAAGGATCGGTTGGCGCCAGTGGCGATTTAACGCCGCTGTCTTATCTGGCGGCCGCACTGATTGGTGAGCGCGATGTTATCTACAAAGGCGAAGTTCGCCCTACTAGTGACGTCTACAAAGAGCTAGGCATCAGCCCTATCAAGCTTAAGCCAAAAGAAGGCTTGGCATTGATGAATGGCACATCAGTAATGACAGCGCTGGCTTGTATTGCCTACAAACGTGCGGAATACCTAGCTCAGTTATCGACTAAAATCACGGCAATGGTGTCTGTGGGTATGCAAGGCAACGATTTCCATTTCGATGAAGCTTTGTTTGCAGTGAAGCCTCATCCGGGTCAACAGCAAGTTGCGGCATGGCTACGTGATGACTTACAAGCGGATCGCCCGCCACGTAACAGTGATCGCCTGCAAGATCGTTACTCGCTACGCTGTGCTCCACATGTTATCGGTGTGGTTCAAGACTCTCTACCTTGGCTTCGCCAAATGATTGAGAACGAACTAAACAGTGCCAACGACAACCCAATTATCGATGGTGATAATGAGCGCGTACTGCACGGTGGACACTTCTACGGTGGCCATATCGCAATGGCAATGGATACGCTAAAAACAGCCGTAGCCAACCTTGCTGACCTGCTTGATCGCCAAATGGCACAGCTGATGGATTACAAATTCAACAACGGTTTGCCATTTAACCTAACGGGTGCAGAAGGCGAACGTAAGCCAATCAACCACGGCTTCAAGGCAGTACAAATCGGCGTGTCAGCTTGGACAGCAGAAGCATTGAAACATACTATGCCTGCAAGCGTATTCTCTCGCTCAACTGAGTGTCACAACCAAGACAAAGTGAGCATGGGCACCATTGCTGCTCGCGACTGTTTACGTGTTCTAGAGCTAACCGAACAAGTAGCAGCAGCGTCACTACTGGCTGGTACGCAAGCGCTTGAGCTTCGTAAACGCCACAATGAGCTTGATGAGCACCACATGAGTGAAAACCTCAAGCACATTCGCGACGAAGTACTGAAAGAGTTTGAGTTTATAGTCGAGGACCGTCCGCTGGAAGGCGATCTACGCCACTTTATTTCTCGTATTCAAAGTCAGCATTGGTCACTTTATTAAAAGAACTTTACTCATGGAGTAGTTAACCTCATAAAGTAGCTAAGTTCATATAGTAACCAACCCTTTACGCAATATTGTTGAGAGCGATTTATGTCTGAAATCCTTCATCCGTTACAATCTGAGGTGACACTTATCACCTCATTCCAAGATGCCGACCCGATGGGCGTGATCTATCACGGCAACTACTTCCGATTTTTTGAAGAAGTAAGACGCATCATGATGGATAAGATTGAGTACAACTATCATGAGATGAAGGATTCTGGCTACATGTGGCCTATCATCGATACCCGCGTGAAATACATCAAAGCGATACCGTTTAATCATCAGATCAAGGTATCGGCTAAGTTGACTGAATGGGAAAACCGTCTGCGCGTTGATTACGAAATTCACGATGCCAACACAGGCGCTCGCATGACACGAGCACACACCATGCAGGTTGCCGTGACCATTGAAGAGCAAGAGATGTGCTTCGCTTCACCGAAAGTGTTTACTGATAAAGTCGAGCATTGGCACCAATTCGGGTGCTTGCCCCTAGCTGAACATCAATCCCAAGCCTCTAACCCACAACAGGTGAATCATGAGTCTGTTTAAACGCAGTCGTAAACACATCAGCGTCTTGCTGTTAGGACTCGCTGCGATGATGTCGAGTGACCTTGCTACCGCGAATCAGAACACCGCTCCCGTCGGTTCTATTTCAGAGCTGCAAACGGTGCTCAGCGAAAATAACATTGTTCGTGGCGAGTTTACTCAAACACGCAATATGGAAATGTTTGCCCAACCTTTGACGTCACAAGGTACATTCCTGTTAGACAAATCAAGTGGCCTACTTTGGACGCAAACGTCACCGTTTCCGGTGAACTTGGTGCTCACCGACAACAAATTGAGCCAAAGGTTTGCCGACCAACCCGCTAAAATCATCACCGATAAAGAAAACCCAATGGCGTTTTATTTCAGCCATCTTTTCCTATCAGTGTTCCACGGTGATACACAAAAACTTCAAGAACAATTCTCTCTGTCGTTCGAGGCTGCAACAATACAAAGCCCAGACGAGAAAACAGGCAACAATTCATGGACGCTTATCCTAACGCCAAAAAGTGCACCAATGAATGCGGTATTTGAAGCCATCACGCTACAAGGCAACAGTGATATTGAGCGAATCGAGCTAAAAGAGATTCGTGGAGACAGCACGGTGATCGAATTCAGCCAGCTAAGCCATCAACCGGAAGTATTGTCAGATGCCGAAGCGCAACAATTTCAACTCTAAGCTTGCCCTTGTTTGGCTAGTTATCGTAGTGCTTTTTAGCGGACTGTTGATCAAACAGTTCGCTTTTTATTCTTCAGTACCGATTGAAAGCAACATCCTAAAATTGCTGCCAGAAAACCAACAAGATCCCATGGTCGAACAAGCCTTTCAGCAAATTTCCAACTCGATGAGTGAGCAAGTGGTGTTCATCTTGAGTGGATCTGATATCAAGAGCACCATGGCAGCAACTCAAGCCTTTGAGACATCGCTCAATCAAGACGTCTTTTCTGACAGTTCAGTGCTCTTCAAACATGTTCAAGGAAAAATCAACTCGAGCACACAAAGCCAATGGAGTGACTTCTATTTTCGTCACCGCGCTCAACTGCTGACCGAACAACAGAAAGAAACACTGACTCATGCACCAGAATCGCGCGCTCAATATGTGATTCAATCCTTGTATAACCCTTTTTCAGGCGTGACAGCGACCGAGTTAACCTTAGACCCGTTCCTGTTATTTCGTGACTATATAAGCACGGTCGGCACCCGTTCAAGTAACTTTGGGATTAAAGAGGGTTATCTAACCGCACAAACACAAGATCAATCACACATTCTTGTTACCGCGACGTTAGCTGGCTCTCCTTATAGCTTAGCGATTCAAGAACAACTTCCTGCGTTAGATACTTTAGAGCGAAAAATCGAGAAGCAGTTTGACGTCAAAGTTCAGCACACTGGTGTGGTTTTCTACGCAAATTACGGCACCCAAAGTGCGAAGTCTGAAATCAGCACCATTGGCTTAGGCTCATTGGCTGGCGTAATTTTATTGGTGTGGCTGACGTTTCGTAGCGCGCTGCCGCTTGCCTTGTCTTTGCTCTCAATCAGCACGGGGTTATTGGTCGCACTGGCGAGCACCGTAGCTATCTTCGGTAAGGTGCATCTATTTAGCTTGGTGTTTGGTGCCAGCTTAATTGGCGTATCCATCGATTACTCTTTTCACTATCTCACTGATCGTTTGTCAGCGGGAAGCCAGTGGCATAGTGATAAAGGTCTAAAGCATATCTTCATTGCAATTACCCTAGGGCTACTTACTAGCTTGATAGGTTATTTAGGTCTGCTGGTGGCTCCTTTCCCTGGCTTACAACAACTTGCTTTGTTCTCATCTATTGGGCTTATTGCCGCGTATGCCAGTGTGGTGTGTTGGTATCCAGTATTAGCCTTCAAGCCAAGCCAAGAGCGTGCGCTTCCGTTGGCTAGCCTTTGGTGCACATGGCTAAACTTATGGAGCAAACCTAAGTTCAGAATCGGCTTGCCGCTCATCGTCACCGTTATTAGCGTGGCGTCAATCAGCCAAGTTCGTTACGACGACGATATTCGACAACTGCAGGCGATGCCTGACCAACTCAAACAACAAGAGCAGGCTATCTCTGAAATCTCAGGATTAGGTAATGCTCAGAACATGCTGTTGGTGACTGCGAAAAATAATCAGGCGTTACTGAACAAATTAGCATTGATCAGCTCTGAGTTAGATTCGTTGGTCGCTCAGCAAGGTATCTCTGGCTATCGCAGCATCAATAAACACCTGCCAAGTGAGCAAGCGCAACACGACAACTATCAGTTGGTTAAACAACTCTACGCTAACCAAAGCGCGACCTTACAAACCACACTCGGTTGGTCGAGCTTCCCAGAGCTACCAAAATGCCACCCCATCACACTGGATGAGTTTTTGGCATCTCCGGTATCCGAGCCGATTCGCCCACTTTGGTTGCAACCAATCAATAACCAAGCGGCGTCGGTTATCATGATCAAAGAGGTTACTAATTCTGAGCTATTCTCGAAGTGGTTAGATTCAAGCTTTGCTCAACAACAAGGTGTGAAATACCTCAATAAAGCAGATGAAATCTCATCTCTATTTGCTGAGTACCGCGTTAAAATTACCGAGCTGTTATTGATAGCGTTTGCGGCTATCGGAATGGTGTTAGGTTGGCGTTACGGTGTGAAGCAAAGTCTGTTAATGCTGTTGCCGTCATTGATTGCCGGAGTGGCAGGTTTGGCGATCACGGGCATTTTAGGCTCAACGTTAAACCTGTTTAATCTGCTAGGCTTGATTCTGATTTTAGGGATTGGTATCGACTATACCTTGTTCTTTGCTGAGCAGAAGAAATCATTAAGCACCTTATTAGCGATTACTTTGTCAGGCCTCACGACGCTACTCTCATTTGGCTTATTGTCACTGAGTCAGACTCATGCCATTCATAGCTTCGGTGTTACCGTCCTGACTGGTATTTTCATCGCGTGGTTGCTTTCGCCACTTGCAATCAACAACGAACAAGCAGCGGAAAAATCAAACTCTCGAGAGGCTTTTAGATGAACAAAATAATCAAGATAGCGCTCGCCGTTGGATTGGGCTTACTACTCAGCGCTTGTTCGATGGTGTCTCAACAGCCAACAGGCGCAAGTGTCACAATCGACAAAGACACCGAGCTAGCCTTGCCGCTGCCTGCTGAACTGGGATACTCATTTACTGCGAGCCAGTTGATCAGCGCAACATGGCAAGACGATACCCAGCAACTGCCTGTTCAAGTCGAAGTCACACCGGATAAAGTCGTTTTAGCGGGTTTCTCTTCTTGGGGTACGCGCATCCTATCGCTGCAATACCAAAACCAAGCTATTGAAACACAAGTACTATCTGGTCTTGGGGCTACACTGCCTCAGCCCGAACAGGTACTGTTTAATTTAATGCTCACCTTGTGGCCTGCAGAAGCATGGGCTCAGCCTCTGCAAAGTATCGGCTGGCACTTGGTCGACACAGACAACAGCCGCACCGTGTTTGATGACAACCAGCAGGCAATCATTCGAATTGATTACCAAGCCGATCCTGGTACACACAAAATGGCAGGCAACATTGTCTTCAAACATTTGACCCAGGGCTACACCATCACCATACAAACGTTGAACTCAACGGTTGTCGACAACCCAAGTAAGAGCTAAACACTATGCCTATTTATATCCAAGATTGTGGTTTCCACTCAGCGTTAGGCTCAAGTATTGCTGACATTCATGGATGTCTCAAAGACGAACGTGAATCAAACATGGTTGAAGTGAGCGATATGCTTAACGATGGTAAGCACACTGTCGTTGGCAAGATCGCAAGTGCTCTACCAAAGGTTCCGTCTACTCTCACGCAATACGCCACTCGCAATAATCAATTGGCACTGTCGGCTCTAAATCAAATTAAAGATTCTATCGAGCAAGCAAAATCTCAGTTTGGCGCAGATAGAATTGCAGTGGTTATCGGCACCAGTACTTCGGGAATTTCGGACGGTGAGGCCGCTTTTAAGCACAAACTCGACCAAGGTTCTTTTCCCGAACATTATCACTACTCAAAACAAGAGCTAGGGAACACTTCCGAATTCGTTAGCCAATACTGCTCATTAACCGGGCCGAACTACGTAATCTCAACCGCCTGCTCATCAAGTGGCCGTGTATTTCTCACTGCCCAACGTTTATTAAAATCAGGAATGGCTGATGCTGTGTTGGTTGGCGGTGTTGATACACTGTGTAAACTGACGCTCAATGGTTTCCATGGCCTTGAAGCTCTTTCTACCACACATTGTCAGCCATTTAGTGCCACTAGAGATGGCATCAACATAGGTGAAGCAGCGGCGTTTATGTTGCTCAGCAAAGCAAAACTGAATGCTAACAATACAAACCCGAACACACCAAACATTGCCTTATTAGGCTGTGGGGATAGCTCTGATGCACACCATATTTCAGCTCCCCACCCTGAGGGAAATGGCGCCGAGCAAGCGATGAGAAAAGCTTTATATTCTGCACAGTTACAAGCAGGAGACATTGGTTATATCAATGCTCACGGAACTGCAACACCACTCAATGATTCAATGGAAAGCAAAGCCATTCACCGCATTTTTGCAAACAAGGTTCCCGTTAGCTCAACCAAGCCGCTCACCGGGCATACTCTAGGAGCAGCAAGTGCGATTGAGGCTGCAATTGCATGGCATATTTTGAAATATGACTTACCGCTTCCCTTACAAAAATGTCAGGATAAAGCTGAAGATATTGAGATTGATTTGGTAAACTGTACCCAGAAACTTAAAGTAAAGAACATCTTGAGCAACTCGTTCGCTTTTGGTGGCAACAACATTAGCCTGATTTTTGGTGTAGTAAATGACTGAACTCCCTTCTATAGAGCAACTTCTCCCACACGATGATCCGATGATTTTAATCGATCGTGCGATTAGCATAGAGGCGTTGTCGATCCACTGTCAGGTCGATATTGATGACCATAATCTGTTCTTTGACGCCGAATCTCAAACGGTACCAGCTTATGTTGGCATCGAATTTATGGCGCAGTCTGTCGCGGCATGGTCTGGATATCACGCACTTAAAAACGGTACCACTCCTCCAATCGGATTCTTACTCGGCTCTCGTCGTTATAAATCACTGTGTGATGAGTTTATTCAAGGTCAGACCCTTGATATCTACGCTGAACAGCTTATGGAAGACAGCGGTATGGCCGTGTTTACCGCAAGAGTCGAAGACCAAGGCGAGTTAGTGGCTCAATGCCAACTCAACGTCTACGTGCCAACCGAACAAAAATTACAAGAAATGAAAACTAGGAGCCCATCATGACCCGTCAGGTTTTAGTCACCGGAGCCAGCAAAGGCATTGGTAAAGCGATCGCTATTCAACTCGCGAAAGACGGATTTGAAATCGCCGTTCATTTCATGGGTGACAAGCAAGGTGCTGAAGACACATTAAAGTCGATTACCGAATTGGGTGGCGCTGGACGTCTTATCCAATTTGATATTAGCAATCGCAGCGAATGTCGCGAAAAGCTTGAGTCTGATATTGCCGAGCATGGCGCTTACTATGGTGTTGTAAATAATGCCGGAATTACTCGTGATACAGCATTCCCAGCCATGACGGAAGAAGAGTGGGATGGCGTGATCCATACCAACCTCGACAGCTTCTACAACGTACTTCATCCGTGCGTGATGCCAATGGTTCAAAAACGCAAAGGCGGTCGAATCGTTACTCTGGCGTCGGTATCTGGCATTATGGGTAACCGTGGTCAAACTAACTATGCGGCGGCAAAAGCGGGCGTGATTGGTGCGACTAAGTCTCTGGCTTTAGAGCTAGCAAAACGCAAGATCACGGTAAACTGTGTCGCTCCAGGCTTAATTGATACCGGCATGGTTGATGAGCACGTGAAAGATCACGCGCTTCCTCAAGTACCACTGCGCCGTATGGGCGAACCAGAAGAAGTGGCAGGCCTAGTCAGTTACCTAATGTCAGATATTGCGGGCTATATTACTCGCCAAGTGATTTCAGTGAATGGAGGCTTAGTATGACCCGCCGCGTTGTTGTAACAGGCATGTCTGGTGTTACTGCCTTTGGTAATGATTGGCAGCACATCGAACCAAAATTGAAAGCGTGTAAAAATGCGACTCAATATATGCCAAGCTTCGAGCAGTATGATGGTCTCAACACTAAACTCGCCGCGCCTATTGATGACTTCCAACTTCCTAAACACTATAAACGTAAGCAAGTACGTGGCATGGGTCGTGTATCTCGCCTAGCCACCGTTGCGTCAGAAAACGCACTCGAGCAAGCAGGGCTGATTGGTCACGACATATTGACCAATGGCGAAACAGGTATTGCTTACGGTTCTTCAACGGGCAGTACCGATGCCGTTGGAGCGTTCGGTGTGATGCTGAACGAGAAATCGACCCGAGCAATCACCGCGACCACCTACGTTCAAATGATGCCACACACCGCTGCGGTAAACGTAGGACTGTTCTTTGGCCTACGCGGCCGCGTGATTCCCACCAGCAGTGCCTGTACTTCAGGAAGCCAAGCAATTGGTTACGCCTATGAAGCAATCAAACACGGCTACCAAACCGTGATGGTTGCTGGTGGCGGTGAAGAGCTATGCCCAACTGAGTCTGCCGTTTTCGATACCCTTTTTGCTACCAGTTTAAAAAACGACACACCCAAGAAATCCCCTAGTCCTTACGACAGCGAGCGCGATGGCTTAGTGATCGGTGAAGGTGCAGGCACGCTTGTTCTTGAAGAGTATGAACATGCCGTTGCTCGCGGCGCAAAGATCTACGCTGAAATCATTGGGTTCGCCAGCAACTGCGATGCCGCTCATGTGACCCAACCTCAGATGGAAACCATGCAAGTTTGTATGGAGAAAGCACTGAGAGACGCACAACTTCCAGCTGAGAAGATTGGCTATGTTTCTGCACACGGTACGGCGACTGAAAAAGGCGATATTGCAGAGAGTAACGCAACAGCGAATATCTTTGGTGAAGTGCCTATTAGCTCGTTGAAAAGCTACTTTGGCCATACGCTTGGCGCATGTGGTGCGATTGAAGCGTGGCTAAGCCTAGAGATGATGCACAGCGGTTGGTTTAGCCCAACCCTAAACCTTGAGAATGTCGATGAGCAGTGCGGTAAGCTCGATTACATCACAGGTTCTGGTCGCGAATTGGATGTTGAATATCTGATGAGCAACAACTTTGCTTTTGGCGGAATCAATACTTCCATCATCTTCAAAAAAATCTAAGCTTAGCTCGATAAAACTTAAGACAAATAAAAAGGGTCAGTAACCAAGTTACTGACCCTTTTTTGAATCTAGCAATCGCTCAATTAAGCGTTAGCTTCACGCTCAGCGATGAACTCAAGAGCCATCTTGATACGAGCGATTACGCGCTCTTTACCAACAAGTTCCATCACAGCATCAACAGAAGGAGACTGACCGCCACCTGTTACTGCTACGCGAAGTGGCATACCGATTTTACCCATGCCGATCTCTAGCTCTTCACATACTGCTGCAATCACACCGTCTTTGATGTTTACAGTAGTGAAATCTTCAAGTGCTTCAACCTTAGCAAGAGCAAGCTCTAGTGGGCCTTTAGCAACACCACGTAGGTGCTTCTTAGCTGCGCCAGCTTCAAACTCAGAGAAATCTTCGTAGAAGTAACGAGATTGCTCAGCAAGTTCGATAAGCGTGTTGCAACGCTCGCCAACTAGCTTGATCACTTTAGTGATCGCTGGGCCGTTTGTTGTATCGATCTTCTGTGCGTCTAGGTGCCATTGCAGGTATTTTGCAACGTACTCAGGCTCAGAAGTCTTAATGTAGTGGTTGTTCAACCAAAGTAACTTGTCAGTGTTGAATGCAGATGCAGACTTGCTGATTGCTTTTAGGCTGAAGAATTCAATCATCTCTTCTTGAGAGAAGATCTCTTGGTCACCGTGAGACCAGCCTAAACGAACTAGGTAGTTGTTTAGCGCATTAGGTAGGTAACCTTCGTCGCGGTATTGCATTACAGATACAGCACCGTGACGCTTAGAAAGTTTCGCACCGTCATCACCAAGAATCATTGCACAGTGAGCGAACGTTGGAACTGGCGCACCTAGTGCTTCATAGATGTTGATTTGACGAGGTGTGTTGTTGATGTGGTCTTCACCACGAACAACGTGTGTAATCCCCATATCCCAGTCATCCACTACCACGACGAAGTTATAAGTAGGAGCGCCGTCTGTACGACGAATGATTAGGTCATCAAGTTGGCTGTTAGCGATTTCGATGCGACCACGGATTTGGTCATCAAATACGACGCTGCCTTCTTTAGGGTTACGGAAACGGATAACGCACGCATCGCCTTCTTTTGCTGCTTCGTTTGCTGCAACAATTTTAGGGTGGTTCGCATCGTAACGAGCCATTTCTTTGTTTTCTTCTTGCTCTGCACGAATTTCGTCTAGTGTCTCTTTAGATGCATAACATTTGAATGCTTTGTCTTCAGCAAGTAGCTTATCAACCATTTCGTTATAACGGTCAAAACGCTTAGATTGGTAGTAAGGACCTTCATCCCATTCCATACCCATCCATTGCATGCCTTCTAGAATTGCATCAACCGCTTCTTGAGAGTTACGCTCGAGGTCTGTGTCTTCGATACGTAGAACGAATTCACCGCCTTGGTTTTTAGCGAATAGCCAAGAGTAAAGTGCAGTACGTGCACCACCAACGTGAAGATAGCCAGTTGGGCTAGGAGCAAAACGAGTTTTAACCGTCATTTAAATACCTTGATTATGTAGGTGATTCTTTTAGTGGCGCCGATTACAAAGCCTGTAATGACCAAATATCACTAAATTTTGGGCGCTATTTTATCACCCCCGCTTAAATCTACAATCAGTAGTGAATGATTAATGTGCTGTTGTTGTACGAAAGCGATGATAGAAAGCCGAATTCCGCCTTCAAAGTAGCAAAACTATTACCTTAGCCAGTAGATTATAACCGCGCTTATTTTATATCCTTCTCATATTCCAAAATTGAATCCACCAACTGATACACCGCTAAGATCAAATTCTTTAATTTATGTTTGACCTTACCCTTACGGGAAGGTTTATGTTAAGCGTAGATGAGAATTGGAGTATCGATATGAACCATTATACCACCGCGCTCAACGGCCTAAATTGCATGGGTTGTGCGAAGAAAGTTCGCACACTGTTTGGCGTTCTCGACAATACGACGATCAATGATATATCGCCGTCATACATCGATATTTCGACTCCTTCTAGTTACGTTCAACTCAACGAACAACTTGCGACGCTTGGTTATAGCATGGGCAATGAACTGCACCTTTCGCTATCTGGCCTTAGCTGCGGTAAGTGCGTGAACAAACTGACTCAAGCGCTTGAGCAAACCGAACAAGCTTCAAACCTAGAAGTCAGCAAACAGGAATTATTACTGGTTACTCTGCTTTCTGAATCCGAGCTTATTGAGCTGATCGAAAGCGTGGGTTATCACGCGACTCCCTACTCTGAAGCTAATGAGCTTTTATCGACTTCAGGCTCAGAAGAAGATACAAAACCAACGCCTGCAGAGTCGACGCCAACAGAACCCGTTACGAGTCAATATACTTATCACCTTGTTCTTGAGGGGATGACGTGTGCGAGTTGTGTTTCTTCAGTCGAAAAAGCGCTAAAAAAGAATGAGTTCGTCGACCAAGCTCAAATCAACCTCGCCGAGCAAACGGCCTTAGTTTTCACATCTAAAACACGTGACCTGATCGAAAACGAACTCATCCAATCGGTGAAAGCCGCAGGTTATGGCGCCGAATTTGTTGATGATGCGGCAACACAACAACAAAAACAGCAAGAGCAACAACTTCGCACTCAACGATCCTTCCTTAGAAACTCAGTCAGCGCGCTGGTTATCGGTGCCCCGCTGATGGCGTGGGGCCTGTTCGGTGGCAGCATGACCATTGCTACATTTAACGACCAATTAGCTTGGGGATTGGTCGGAGTCGTCTGTTTTATATTGCTTGCGACTTCAGGTCGCAGCTTCTTCAGCAATGCTTGGCAATCTCTGATGCATAAACGTGCAACCATGGATACGTTAGTTGCTTTAGGGACTGGCGCCGCATGGTTCTACTCAATGTTGGTTGTGCTGATTCCATCATGGTTCCCAGAAGCATCACGCCATGTCTACTTTGAGGCGAGCGCGATGATAGTAGGTCTTATATCTTTGGGTCACTACATCGAAGCCAAAGCCAAAGCTCGCACTACAAAATCGCTACAAGCACTGATTAATTTACAGCCTCAAAAAGCGGTGGTCATCGTTGATGGCAAAGAACAAACCATTGCTGTAGAGGCTATCCAAGTAGGTATGCAAGTGCGCGTCAAACCGGGTGAGAAAGTGCCAGTTGATGGTGTTGTGGTATCGGGCGAATCTTACATCGATGAATCCATGTTGAGTGGTGAACCGCTTCCCAACGTAAAATCGATTAATGATGGCGTTTCAGCAGGTACCATTAATGGTGATGGCAGCCTGATCATTGAAGCGACCGGCATAGGCTCAAGCACCATGTTGGCTCGAATCATTCAAATGGTACGCCAAGCACAAAGCAGCAAACCTGCGATTGCGAAACTAGCCGACTCTATCTCTGCTGTTTTCGTACCCGTTGTGGTTGCGATCGCAGCTGTTGCCGCCCTAGTTTGGTTTTTTGTTGGCCCACAGCCAAGTGCCAGTTACATGCTTGTGGTATCGACGACCGTGCTGATCATCGCTTGTCCGTGTGCCTTAGGCCTAGCGACTCCGCTCTCTATTACTGTCGGTGTAGGTAAAGCCGCTGAATTTGGCGTTCTGATCAAAGACGCTGATGTGTTGCAATCAGCAAGCAAAATCGATGCTGTCGTGTTTGATAAAACAGGTACGTTAACTCAAGGCAAACCAAGCGTTCAGCAGGCGTTTTATCACAACCTATCAGAACAAGAGCTGCTGGCTTACGCCTATTCGGTTGAAGTCGGTTCAGAACACCCACTTGCGAAAGCCGTTTGCCAGTATGCCGAAAACCTAGAAGTTTCAGCACTCCCACACAGCGAATTTGAGAACCGCCGCGGCCTTGGAGTACAAGCCAACATTAACGGCAAACACGTTCAAGTCGGCTCGCTTAAATACCTAACCCAACTCAATGTTGATACTGAAATTGGCGCAGACTTTATCGCGCTTTGTCGTACACAAGCGTGGACGCCAATCTTCGTAGTCATTGATCAAAAACTGGAGGGCATCTTAGGCATTTCAGACGCATTAAAAATGGATAGCAAACAGGCTATAGCTCAACTGAAATCTGCCGGAATTCACACCGTGCTATTAACGGGCGACAACGATTCAGTTGCTCAAGCGATTGGTAAAAACGTCGGTATCGACGAAGTGATTTCAGAAGTGCTTCCAGAGCAGAAAGCTCAACACATTGTTCAACTGCAACAGCAATATAAGAGTGTTGCCATGGTCGGAGATGGCATTAACGATGCACCAGCACTTGCTCAGGCGGATATAGGCATCGCAATGGGTAGCGGCAGTGACGTGGCAATCGAAAGTGCGCAAATGACACTCCTCAACTCATCGCCACTCTCTGTGAGCAATGCTATCGAGCTGTCTCAAGCGACCGTGAGAAACATGAAGCAAAATCTGTTTGGCGCCTTCATCTATAACTCACTTGGCATTCCTATTGCGGCCGGTGTGCTTTACCCGTTTTTCGGATTTCTGCTTAGTCCTGTCGTTGCTGGTGCTGCGATGGCGATGTCGTCAATTACGGTAGTGAGCAATGCCAACAGGCTGAGATTGTTCAAACCCACACATTCTAATATCAACAAAAAACCAGATTCACGAGGTTAACCATGATTCGTAAATTAATGACTCTTACAGCACTTGCTGCAATGTCAGGACAGGCTTTGGCTACTGATGTTCTAAACCACAAATCTCCATACTGCGGCTGCTGCACAGAATGGACAGAGCATATGCGTGATGCCGGGTTCGATGTTACAGAGAAGCTCCACGATGACATGAACCCTATCAAGCATAAGCTAGGTGTAACGCCAGAGTTGGCTTCTTGCCATACGGCAGAGATCGACGGTTACGTATTTGAAGGGCACATTCCAGCAGAAGACGTGAAAGCCTTTTTAGAAAATCCACCACGCAATGCGATTGGCTTGGCAGTTCCAGGCATGCCAATGGGCTCGCCGGGCATGGAGTATGGCGATAAGAAAGACGAGTATTCTGTGTATGCGTTTAACGAGAAAGGTCAGGTGTTTGAATACCGTCACTACGATGGAAACAGAGAGTAGGTTAACCAAGGTTACGTTATAAAAATAAAGAGTCATCAGCTGTATGGTAATGCGGAGTTAACGGATGGGCTAGGACGCTAATCCGTTGCTGTATATTGCACACACCGCATATTCATAAGTATGACTAGATAACTTTTGAGAAGCGTCTATCTAGTGAAATTTAATCAATTTCAGAGTACTGAGTTTTACTAACTGGCTTTCATGGTTCTTATGAATGGGACACCGTCTTCGTCGTGATGGACTTTCGCTTCAACTTGATAAATCTCTTTGACTAACTCTGTCGTCAAGACGTCTTTTGGTGAGCCAACACTAACTAATTCACCCTGTTTTATCACTAATAGGTTATCGGCATATTGAGCTGCAAGGTTGAGATCATGCAATACCATTATACTCACATAATTTTTCGCGCGAGTTTGGGTAACAAGATGATTGAGTAATACATGTTGATGATGTAGGTCTAAAGCACTAACAGGTTCATCCAGCAGCATAATCTGAGGATTGCGCATAATCGCTTGAGCGAAAAGGATCATTTGGCGTTGACCGCCGCTGAGAGAGCTCACATTACGGTTTGCCAAATCCGCCATGCCAATACTGTTGAGTATTTGTAACCCTTCACCAAGAAGCTTGTCATCGATGCGTAAACTTAAGCTATCTAATCGCCCCATTAGCACGACTTCGATGACACTCAAACTCACTTGTAAACCAATATCTTGAGGCATGTAACCCAACTTAGCGCGCCATGATGATAGAAACTTAGTATCGAGTTCGTCATCGTAATGAGAAACCGAGCCACTTGTCATATTCACATCACCAAAAATGGCCTTAAGTAAGGTGCTTTTACCAGCGCCATTTGGCCCTAAAACAGCAGTAACCTGACCAGGCTCCAGCGTGAAGCTAAAGTTATTAGCAAGCGTCAGCGTGTCAATTTTAATGTTTACTTTATTCGCGACTAACATGATTAACCTCTCTTCGCCAAGATCAGCCAGAAGAAGAATGGCACACCAATGATTGCCGTTACGATACCGATAGGAAACAGTGCGCCCGGAACAATGGTTTTTGACAGTACAGATGCGCTAGAAAGCAGAAAAGCTCCAATCAAGAAAGAAAGTGGTAAATAGAATCGCTGATCTTCGCCCACCATAGATTTCGCCATATTTGGTGCAACAATGCCAACAAAGCCGATGATTCCTACAAAACTAGTCACCGTGGCTGTGATAAGCGCGACAATAAATAAAGTTTTGAAGCGCAAGCGAGTGATGTTTACGCCCACACTTTTGGCACGCTCTTCACCCAAACGAAGTGCAGTCAGCTTCCATGCATCTTTCAGCAACAACACGCCGCCAATAAGAACAACAGCAGCCGTAACCGCGACGGTGTTCCAAGTTGCTTTTGTCAGACTACCGAACAACCAGAACAGAATCTGTTGGCTAAGTTCAGGCGAAGAAACAAACTGAACCAGAGATAATAGCGATTGAAACAAGAACAAAAGGGCAATACCAGCCAGAATTAGCTGTCCGGAACTAATATGACGAGTAGACGCTAACGAGAATAGAAAGCATGCAGACAACATACAACATAAAAATGCGCCCAGCGGAACAGCGTAGTAGCTGCTTAACCCGAATGAACCCATATACAACGTGATTGCGGCGCCAAAACCAGCCGCTGCCGCCATACCTAACGTATAAGGGCTCGCCATTGTATTATTGAGCAAAGTTTGCATCTCTGCTCCTCCCATACCAAGAGCACCACCAACAACAATAGCCATTATTGCAATTGGCAGTCTTAGTTCGGTCACAATAATTTGTGTAGACGGCTCGACTTGGTATGGCAAACCGATGAACTCGAACAGAGAGTGAAGTACTTTCGTCGCATCGAGCAAAGACGGACCTGTCATAATGTCCAGAATAAAGGTGGCCAGAATAAGTACACAGAAAGCACCGATAACCCAAAATCGACGTTTTTCACTTTTTCTCTGTTGCTGGATGAGCTGTTCTAATACTTCGGATTGCACGCCATATTACCTAGTTTGTTTTTGTTTATTGTTGATACACGGCGGGCTAAGGACTCGCGGTAGGGACGCGATATTATCATTAATGATAGTTAGTTGCATTATCATTAACAAAACAATTAATATACCTTCCCACAGACGGATCTGGAGCCGTCTCACACATTGAATCTAAAAGGAACCTTGTTGATGCTGAAATATTTACTGACACTTGCTGCTACATGTATTAGCACACTGTCATTTGCCGAAGTAACAACCGTAACCGATGTACTTGGACGTGAGGTGACGTTTGATTCGCCAGCTCAGCGAGTTGTTGTGGGGTTCTACCCTGAAGACTACATGGCCATCGGTACAGAAGCGGCCTATGACAACGTGGTAGGTATGTCAAAGTACATTTGGCAGGCACGCTCAGCGAGCTGGAAAGCGTATGTGACACATCGACCATCGCTTGATGATATACCAGAAATTGGTCGCGTAGATACCAACGCTTTTTCTATGGAGAAGGTAATCAGCCTGAATCCAGACGTTGTCATGCTTGCGGATTGGCAGTTCAAAGCTCTGACATCAGACGTTGAACGTATGAAGAATGCCGGTATTGCCGTTGTTGTCGTAGATTACAATGCGCAAACCGTTGAACGCCACGTTCAGACTACGAAGCTAATTGGTGAAATCACTGGTCAGCAAGAGCGTGCAAAGATCATTGCCAATGAATATCAAAAGAATGTTGAGATGATCGGCGAGCGATTAGCGAAAGCAAACCTAGATAAGCCCAAAATTTACACCGAGTACGGCGCTTCTGGTGTTGATGAAGTTGGTTATACATTTGGTAAAAACATGTGGGGCGCTATCGCAACAATGGCAGGGGGTGACAACATCTCCTCTCCATTTGTGGAGTGGTGGGGCAAATTAAACCCAGAACAAATCATCGCTGCTAACCCAGATGTGATTGTAATGACAGGCTATGAATCTGGCAGTGCAGATGACGCAATGATCATGGGGGAAGGTGTGGAGTCTGCATTGGCAAAAGAACGATTAGCAGGATTTAAAAACCGTATCGGTTGGTCTTCAATTTCTGCAGTAAAAAATAATCGTATGTACGCAGCTTACCACGGTGCTTGCCGTACCATTATTGATGGCTCCTTGATTCAATTTTATGCAAAAATCATGTACCCAGACGTATTCAGTGACCTAAATCCAGAAGCAGAGTACGAAGCATTTTATGCCAAGTATCTACCAATAAAACCGGCTGGCACATTCATGACAGAGCTCTAATCTTACCCTGTAATACCTGACAAGCTGGCCGATTAATTTTAGACAACGCCATTTCTGAGTTCACACCTTGAAGCTTCGGGAACAAAAAAGCGTACATACCATTATAGAGTGTGTACGCTTTTCATTTATATAGAGACATCACGAATAAAGGGCTATAACTCACACCTCCCCGAATAGATACTTTTTCTACTGTTTACTCAAATTACGGGGGAGCCCTTCTATTAAGGTTGCTTATCGATTATTTAACCGAGGTGACTCGACTTACTTTCTCACCGCTTTCAGAGATAGAGCGGATGTAAGTTTCACCAGAAACCGATGGACGTTGCTGCTCATCATACGTTAGCCAGTTTTCACCATCAGCAGAGTATTGCAGCTCTACACCTGGGAATTGAACGTTCATCGCCAGTTTACCATCAACAACCTGAGCACCTGGAACTGGTAGTCGGTAATCAATACCCGCTTTTTCTAGCTTAGCCAGTTCACGTTGACCAACAATATTCGCGAAGCGATTGAAGTCGCTGTTTAGAGCCTGCTTATTCACTAGGTTAGTTTCTTGAGAATATTCAACGCCCACTTTGTAGTCGTTTTCCCAATCTGCTCTGTGCCATGCGCGCTCTGCTGCTGCCAATACGCGAGGGAACACCATGTATTCATATTGCTCGTCAGTACGTACTGTTTCAGACCAAAGTTGTGCAGACAAACCATAGAAAGGTTTCGCTTCAATTTCGCCTTTACCAGAGAAGCCATTGCCGTCACGGTCTAATGATGTTTCTGCGTTTTGTGGCATGTTTTCTGGTGCGAAGCCAAACATCTTGCGAGTATCGGTTGCACGCGTTGCCCAGTAGTAACCGCGCTCTGCTGCATCAACTTCGTATGGCATATCCATGTATACGTAGTCTGGGTTAGAAACAATCACGTCATACCCTTTTGCTGACCAATCGTATACTGATGAAGTGCCGCCCCAGTAAAGAACATCCCAGAAGTTTACGCGAGTGCTTTCGGTTGCAAATGCTTTCTCGCCTTCGCTGTATTTCAGGCCATCTTGCCATGCTTGGAAATGAGGAATGCCTTTGTCAGCAACAATCTTAGATACCTGCTCTGCAAAGTGACTTGGCAAGTGACCGAAGTCGCTGACAGTACCATCAGCGATCAAAGACTGACACTGTGGAGACTGTTGGAATGGCTTATCTTGCTTAGACAAATCGATGTTGCCTTTCCAAGCCACTTTATCTTCTGCGTTAATATCTTGTAAGCCTGCGCCTAACTTGATGTTTTTCGCTTCATCGCCGCCGAAGTGCCAAGTCGTTAGTGGAACGCCCGCTTCTTGGTGCATTGCCGCCACTTCAGAGATCACTTTATCGACAAAGTGAGTTGAAGACTCCATACATGGGTTAATGAAGCTTTGCTTATCGTAGAACTGAACCGTGGTTACATTTGATGTATCTTGTGGATCCATCAAGCGGTATTCATTTGCTTCCGCTTCTTTACCTTCCGCCATTAGGCGAGTGTAACGCGCTTCCATTGATACCACAGCAGAACGAGCGTGTGCTGGCATATCAATTTCTGGAATTACTTCGATGCTGCGCGCTTTTGCGTAGCTTAAGATCTCGACGTAATCCGCTTTACTAAAGAAACCAGAGCCAAAGTTGTCTGTTGTTGGACCTGAACCTAGCTGAGGCAGTAAACAGCTTTGCTCATCCAAATCAAAACAACGATTAGACCCTACATCCGTTAGCTCTGGTAAACCTGGGATTTCTAAACGCCAGCCTTCATCATCTGTTAAGTGAAGGTGCAGTTTATTCATCTTGTATGCTGCCATTTGGTCTAGCGTTGCTAGAATGGCATCTTTTGAGTGGAAGTTTCGAGCAACATCCACCATCACACCACGGTAATCAAAGCGCGGTGCATCTTTGATCGACAGTTGTGGTAATGATTCAGCGTTCTGACTGTCTATTAGGCCAAAAATAGACTGAACTGCGTAGAAAGCACCTGTTTTATCAAACGCTTTAATCGCAACCCCCTCTTCCGAGATGCTTAGTTCATAAGCGCCAGATTTTGCTAAATCACCCGTAAACTGAGTAGGAACAACGGTAACACTTACTGGAAGGTCACCACTCACATCTACGTTTACCACACCTGCACGTTCTTCAATTGCAGCGAACTGATCAGCATCGAATGCGTCTTTTGGTAGGGCAATACCACCAGCAATGCTCACAGATCCTTCGCCCGCTTCTACCGACATTGGCGTTGGTAGTAGCGTTGTTGATACATCTTGAGTTGCTAGATCAGCATTCTTTTCGAAACGCGTCACCGCTGTAGCCATTACGTTATTGTCATCAGGTGTACGTTTAAGGTTGTTACCCTCTAGACCCGTTACAAACGACGCGACGTCTTCTGTATTCAGTGAAGCAATCATCTTTGGTTCTGCATTTGGCGCAGTAACAAATGCACCCGGCATGAAGTCGGTTTCAAACAGTTGCCAGTATTCACTCGTCAGCGGAAGAATCACTTCTTCACCCGCCGCAAAGCCATCGAACTTATCTGTAGGTTCTAGTTTGTGTAGGTCACCCGTGACACGAGTGATTTTAAATTGTTCATTATCAACATCTAAGATAAGGCGAATACTATGGAAGTAGATGGTCCAATCTTTCGAATCAATCGCTTCACCGTCATTGGTCAGGGTCATGTTCACTTTGTTACATGAAGCCCATTCAGCGCCGAGATCCTGACAAGCCATACCTTCATTCGCACCGTGATTGGTTAGAATTTCATATTGCACATCAAGGTTATCAGCCAGTGCATTAACCACCAGTTGTTCTGGTGCTTGTGTTGCCGCACAACCCGCTAGGCCAGCTAATACCGCTACAGATAGTAAGTTTCTCTTCAACATCGTATTCACCCATAAATTTAAAAAATTGAGTAAGAAGCAAAGTGGCGCGCTTCTGAAAGTTAGATAAACTATATGGCCTTATTTTTTTGCGTGAATTAAATCAAGCCAATTCAGTGATCGGCTTCAAATCTCAAAAATACTGATAAATTTAATCTAAATAAAATCATAAGGTTATACTTAACGACACTTCCGTCACTTTTGTTTTGACGTAATAACTGAGAATGAAATCACAATCTTTTCACAGGATTTCATAAAATCGTGTCGTTCGTAGAGAGAAAAGTTTTAGAGTTTGCTCGTGTTGTTATACTTTTTGTACAAACAACGTGACATTGTTCTCAAAAAAAACCGTTAAAAAACTCCGTCAAAATCTTTTTTAACGAGTTTATGTCTTTCTAAAGGAGCTTTCTTTGCGCACATTCTTGTACCTTACGCTACTCACACTTGCCTTTTCAGCAAAGCAAGCTGTCGCCGAACCTCTTTATTGGCAAACCAAAAAGGATGATCTGACCCTCACTATCTTAGGTTCTGTGCACGTTGGGGATGAGAGCATGTACCCGCTTCCCATACAGATCACTGACACGTTAAAAGAGAGTGACGGATTAATTGTCGAGACGGATATAAGAAAGACAAAAGGCGTGGTATATCCCACGACCACAGTGACCACGGGTGATGTATTAAACAAACAACAAAAACAATTATTAACGAGCATCTCAAAATCATTGGATATACCAACCCAGCAGCTACTTAGTTCCCCCCCTTGGGCAACCTCTCTCTCCATACAGATGCAGCAGTTGAAGAATCTTGGTTATGGTTCGGCTGACGGTGTTGATGCCACACTCGCCTATAAAGCAGCAATCGCGGATGTTCCCGTCATCAGCTTAGAGGCTCTACAATTTCAAATAGACCTCATCGCAGGGCAGAAAGATTCCGGTAAAGAGTGGCTAGTCAGTAGCCTTGAAGAATTTGACCAAACTGATGCTGTGGTTCACTGCCTAATTGAAAGTTGGAAAGCCGGTGATATCACCAAGCTTGAGGACTTTGCAGAGCTTTCTGAAATGCCCACCGAGCTTGAGAAAGCATTTCTAACGGATCGCAACGTTGATTGGGCAAACAAACTATCTGCCAATGACTGGAAACTCGATTCGAAAGGACACTACGTGCTGGTCGTCGGCACTTTACACCTGATTGGCGAAGGCAACCTTTTACAGTTATTAGAAGATAAGGGGTTCAGTGTCACTCAACAATCACAAAGCCAAAAGGCCCAGTGTCAATTTGAGGTTAGTGTCGACGGCTAGCTCAATTCGATATCATAGTCTTGACGGAATATAACCATTACCGAAATAACAGAACCCGTACTTTTTCTTCCCTTTCGCTCTTGAACTGAACGTTTTATGAGTCGAAAAAAAATAGGGCTAAGGGAAAGATCCGTTTTCCGCATAACCCTATTTTGCTACTTACTTGGTTATTTAAAGTATGTCAGTGCTCGCTTCTGAATAACGAGCAATAATTGGGTTTTCAAGCGCATTCGGGTCACCTGGTGACCACATTCCGCGCTTCATGCCTTTTACAATCAGATGTATGACAGCCGCATCAATCGCCGACATCACAGCAATATTTACGGGTTCGTTCTGGCTATAGCCCATTTCAACTTCTAACAATTCTTTGTAATCAACAAATCGAAATGCACCGAAGCCTATCTCATGAGAGGAGATGGTTTTGGTCGTTGTCACACTCAGTAAAACCTGACCCGTTCTCACATCAACCGCTCTTAAGTTGACGGTCACTTGGTCTGTTCTGTACTGCCCGGAACCACCAATGCCTAAATACTTGGCCCCCGCTCCTCCGGTAACGATGTTGGAGTCGTAAGCCACAATGCCACCTTCAATGACAATATTAGCGGAACTCAACGAGGTTAAATCGGCTCCGTGATTGTTCACTACCTTGTCTTTCTTTTGAGCTGCACGAATAATCTTACGTTCCGTCAGTAGGTTTTGTAAGCCTTCACGCTCTAAAGGTACAAACCATTGAGAATCGATCAATGATGTCGTTAACAACGATGTGCCCCCCTGCGGCACTGCGGTTGAAAAATTACTATTTGGTTGTGGCTTATATTGCCCAGTTTGGTCTCTGAAATCGTAAACAGACACCAATATTTTGCCTCGTGGTTGAGGTAAAGAAATGAGGTCAGTATAAGTTGAACCTCTCGGCATAAGCTTGGGCGTTTCAGAAGTCTCTGGAATTTGCATAGAGTAAGTACATCCCCCCAACACAAAGGCCAGAAAGACGATGGCTATCGATTTCATAACACAATCCTTGTGATTAGAGGTCTGGGTTTAGTCCCGAAACACTGATTTCTGTTGATTCTCCTGTCGCTTTATCGACGATTTGAACTAGCAAGGTGCCTGAGTCATCAACAATATTAAGGAAAAAGTCATCCGTTTCTAATTGCCCTGTATTCCCACTCCCTACATCCGCAAGTAACTGGCTGATCAAACGTGATTCCAAGCTTGAAGCCAGCCGATCTAAAGCGGACTCACGCTCACCAAAAATATCCCTTGCACTCGGATCATCATAATCATTAATGGCATTAGCGTGGTTAAAAAGGTGAGAACTGTTTAAAGCATTCCCTCCAAAACTTGGGTTTACGGGCGTATAGACTAACTCGCTCGAATAAACCGAAGGCGAAACTAGCAACGCAATCAGCGCTACTTTTCTGAAAAATATCGACATCCTTGGCTCCTTAAAATTCATCATGGTCTAGATCGTAAGTATCTTGGAACAGCCGCTCTGCTTGCCATCGGATAATATAATTTCCGACCACTCTTGTAGCATCATCTGCACGCTCTTTCGCTTGCCTGCGACCTGGGGATAACGCTGTGCGAAAGATAGGTTTCCTAGAGTGTTGAACCTCTATAATGCTTCCAGATAACGCCGTTGGCCTCTCTCTTACCGTCAAGTTTTCCTTGAGGTTGGGATAGCTATCATTGAGCGATTGCGAAAAGAAAAAATAGAAATCCTCTCCAAGACGCGTGATGGTTCTATCCACGATGATTCCATCAACTTCACTAAAATCATTAAATTTTTCTTTGAGGTTGCTTGTTGACTCCTCAAGTTTCTTTCCATTTTCTAACGGGGCACCATTTTCAAGACCATGACTTTTATCTCCGGCATGAACAACAAAAGAGAGAAAAGTAATTGTAAGTAGCTTGAGTTTCATATTGGCTCCCATTCAAAGTCCATTTACAAAATGAGAAAGTGATTCCCTGAATCCAAGTTAAGCGTAATTCGTGCTTACAGTGGCATATATAAACTTTTGAATTAATTACCATGGGAAATTAATTAACTAAGGTAGGTGGGAAGCGGGAAAATACTAGTTACATTGCATATATGCAATTAAATATTTTCAACTATAAGTTTATAGCTACCCATAAATTGAAAGCCTAGGATTTCGTTAAGATAAAGATTCACTCACTTCTCTACGTTTTTTATTTTTGTAGAGATCACAACCACGAACACTTTAAGGTAAAGATAATGATAATTAGGCGAAAATCACTTATCGGCTTAACTTGTTTATACTTGTTATCAGGAGGTTTTAATAATGCTATTGCTTCAAATGTAGAGGGGGATTTTTTATATCATGTTAGTCAAGATATTATTAATGATTATAATGATTTGGGAAATTTATCCTCTGGAGACTTAGATAATTATTCAGAAATAAATATATCTAACGCCTTTGATTCAACAGCAATAATAAAACAAAGTAGTACTGGTATTACCGCGAACAACAGAGCGAAGATAACACAACGCGGGGGATCTAATTCCGCATTTATAGGGCAATCAGGGAGAGACAATACAGCCTTGGTTAACCAAAATGGTTCAAATAACGATGCAGTAATTGGACAACTCGGAATAAACTCGGAAGCGCTTATTTCCCAAGACGGAAATAACAATTTGGCGGTAATAGGACAAGCAAACTTCTCTAGGCAGAGTAGCCAATTAAGTATTGACCAAACAGGCAATGGCAATAAAGCATATTTGGCAGGGGCTGGGGGGAGTAATTTGGGTATTTCTCAAGATGGACATGACTTTGCAATAGTAAACGCGTCTAGTTCAATGAGAATTCACATCAATCAAGCAAATTAGCGTGCAGTATGGAAGCTTGATTCACCGTTGCTTCTCGATGAAGCAGCAACATAGTCGACATGGAAATGTATAAGGAAACAACTTATGAAACTTACACAAATTGGAATGTTAGTCGGTGCCATCATTAGTTTGAATGTAGCTCACGCAGATCCGCTACCCGCTCCCTATCCAGCTACAGCTCCTGGAACTGGAGTGATTGAAGGCACAACCGATCTTGGTATTGACGCAGCCCTTACCGCTGCTGCTGGCGGAGTAACTATCCCCTCAGCTAGTGACAACACAGCGCTTTGGCAAATGGGTAATGGTGACATGGCTAATGTAACTATTAATCAAAACACGTCAGGCACAACAGATGGTCACACAGCATTGGTCGATACGCACGCGAGTTACAAATCTGATGTAGTCGTTGAACAAAGCGGTAACCTAAATGGAGCACATGTTCAACTTAGAGGTTCGTATAACAATGCTCTAATTGACCAAAACGGACAATCTAACCAAGCACGCGTTCAAGTTGAGCAATACGGTAACTTTAACGATCTTCGTGTAACACAAATGGGTGATGATAACATTTCCGTTACCGTAGCTCTTGGAGGAGCAGACAGCAACAGAGCCGAAACGACTATATATGGCGATTCAAACCAAACATATACAGAATTCAGTAACGGTGACGTTGACTACAATAACGCTGCAATTGATATCAGCGGTGATGACAACTACGTGCAGACTATTGTTAATAATAGCGTAGGTGGTGGTGATTGGAACGATGTCGACATTGATCTAATGAACAGTGACGATAATAGAGTATTCGTTCTACAAACAGGTTCTCATTCTGATGCGGTCGTTCAATTACAAAACAGTAATATGAACCAATTTACGGTTGAACAAACATCACATGATAGTGCTGTCGTATTAGGTAATGGTGCTTACGGTAACGTAGGTATTATTTACCAAAATTAATATGAAGTACAACATCTATATTAAAACGGCGCTTGTCGTCGTTTTATTTAATTTTTATAATTTAAATGGATTTTCTTCAGATTTAAATTCAGTACAGTGCCTAGTAAAAAATGAAAAACTAGTGTTAACCTTTGATAACATTATGATATCTTCATTTACGTTAAGTACAAAATCCAATTCTAATTTTAATCAAAATACAAATAGCGGTATTACAACACTGATTATGAATATAAATCAATTCCCTGCAGTTCTAACATTGCATCCCATTGGCAATAAATGGCAAGTGCAACCCGATTGTACGTTAAATAAACTAAAATAATAGCACTTAACTAAGCATGATCTCTCGACCTGAATATTGATTCACCCTTACCATCAATATAAAACCAGACTCATAACAAAGATTAATAATTACCCCTGGATATTAGAAAAAAATCAATATGTGCTATAAGCTATAGATCCTATAGTTTAGGTAATGAGTCATTAAAAGGAGTTCCACATGGCAAAGTTGGAGGCTCATAACGCCATTTTACTTGCAGAAAACAACCTACAATCAACACTGCTTAAAGAGTCAATCGAACAGAAAATAAATATAAGTATCAAGCTCATATCGCCAGAAAGATTGAGAACCACAACACTAAAAAACCAAGAGTTGGATCTCATTATTATTGATTACCCAACAATGACGAAGCAATACACTGAAAAGTACCAAGAACTTAAAGATGACGTGGCAAGTGACGTTCATGAAGTACTCCTCAATACCCCACATGATTTCCCTCATTCAGAAATGTTAAAATGGCAATATTTGGTCGGTATTTTTTATGCCTCTGACACTCTTGATAAGCTCGTTACCGGCTTTGACTGCATTTTACAGGGTGAAATGTGGATGAGTAGAAAGCTCATCTATCAATACATAAGCTTTTATAGAGATAGACAATGCGCAAAAACGAGTCCGTACTATTTAAAACTCACCAAACGCGAGCAACAAATTATCAAGCTGCTCGGTGAGGGCGCGTCCAACACTCAGATCGCCGACACACTCTATGTGAGCGAAAATACAGTCAAGGCACACTTACACAACACATTTAAGAAAATCAAAGTTAAGAATCGACTACAGGCTCTAATTTGGGTAAAGAATAATGTCGCTACCAGTGAGTTCGTTCAGTAGGCTACCGCTCTTAATTACACCTTAAGGCTTACTACACTTATCAAACTGTTTAGCTAACAGCATCAAATTCAAACAGTCGCTATTCACGATTTAGGAGTGCAAAGAGGCTATAACTCCTCTATCGAAAATAAGGGCTATACCTTTCTTTAATGTGGTCAACAAAGCGCTTATTTTGAACATCAGGCGACCCCTTACTTAGGTTCAAATCCTATTTTCAATACTCTAAAACGACGAAAGCCTGCTCAATGAGCAGGCTTTCTTTAATGTGGTCGGTGAAGAGGGATTCGAACCCCCGACCCTCTGGTCCCAAACCAGATGCGCTACCAAGCTGCGCTATTCACCGAGATATCTAACGGGCTTATTGCCTGTCGATGCAGCGTATAATACGGATTCTGAATTTATCCGCAAGGGCTTTTTTCACTCTTTTTTACAAAGTTGAATCATTCGAACAAAAGACGTACAACCTAACGCCTAACGTGACGAAAAACACACACTCACCAACAAATATTTAACTTATGAAACAGGATTGATCCAGATCAGTGAATCAATAATGCCACTTAATACACTAAGTAGTGTCATATAACTTTGAGGTATACACATGGACTTTTGGCTAGAACTCCTATTTGGTAATGCGGTGGGGCTATCTTCAATGATAGTAATCTTCGGGGCTTTGGGTCTCATGATGTTCTATGGAGGTTTCTTCATCTACAAAGTTATGACTGACAAATCTCCTCATTAGAATTGCTCAGCCTAACTCATTTACTTTTAAGTATCATTCTTGATAGGTAAACGTTAAAACGCTTTGCACCGGAGTAGGCTTCTTGTCTTCTCCGGTTTTTTCATTTTTAAACACCATACTAACTTAGGTATACTTACCCTACCCTTATCCAACTTGAGATACCCGCTATGTCTCATGATGACGACTTAGATCTATTCCAAGAAATGATGGGCGATGTTAAACGTATCGACAATGACACCGCCGAACACCAGAAAGTACACCGAGTCACAGAATCTCATCTTGCCAAACGTGAAGCTGCTATGTGGCTGTCTGATGACGAGAAAGATTATCTATCGCTCGACTATTCTCCGATGTTAAAGCCTGATGATGTTATCGCCTATAAAAAAGATGGCGTGCAAGAAGGCGTATTCAAGAAACTGCGCTTAGGTAAATACCCAATTCAAGCTAAGCTCGATCTGCACAGGAAAACACTGAAAGATGCTCGTAATGAAGTACTTTCATTTTTACGTCAATGTCTAAGAATGGATGTGCGCACCGTGATTATTGTTCACGGTAAGGGTGAGCGCTCTAACCCACCAGCCATGATGAAAAGCTATGTGGCAAATTGGCTCTCGCAAATTAATGATGTTCAGTGTGTTCATTCAACACAGCAATTTCATGGTGGCACAGGTGCCGTTTACGTCATGCTGAGAAAAAGTAATGACAAGAAACTCGAAAATAGAGAGCGACACCAGAAACGATCGAGTTAATGCATGTTATGTCGATAACACCAGCTACACGTTCTTTAATGTTCTAACCTGGTGCGCAATAGATATTTAGTGCCGAAGTACACTCTAGGTGCTAAAATTGTCGTCAGTTAACGAATTCAAACGTAAAGGCAACTATCCTGTAGTTGCTTTTTGTTTATCTAAATTTCCGTTGTGAAACGCTAAGAGAATATCATGTCACAAGAATCCCAAGCTAAACGCCTTAATAAGTACATCAGTGAAACTGGTTTTTGCTCACGCCGCGAAGCCGACAAACTCATTGATGCTGGCCGAGTTACGATTAACGGTAAGATCCCTGAAATGGGTACTAAAGTCATGCACGGTGATGATGTTGAGATCGACAATAAACCTGTCCGCTCGAAAGAGAAGCCTATCTACATAGCTCTTAATAAACCAACAGGTATCACCTGTACCACTGAGCGTGATATTCCTGGCAACATCGTCGACTTTATCGGCCACCATAAGCGTATTTTTCCTATCGGTCGTCTAGATAAGCCCTCAGATGGTCTAATATTTTTGACCAATGATGGCGATATCGTCAATAAGATCCTACGTGCAGGTAACAACCACGAAAAAGAGTATATGGTTCGCGTTGATAAGCCGATTACAACTGAATTCTTAGAGAAAATGGCGTCGGGCGTGCCAATTTTGGACACCGTTACTTTGCCATGTAAGGTAGAGAAAGAGACCAAATTCTCGTTCCGAATTACGTTAACGCAAGGCCTTAACCGCCAGATTCGTCGTATGTGCGAAGCTTTAGGTTATGAAGTTTTCAAACTACGTCGTGTTCGCATTATGAATATCTCTTTAGATGGTATTCCTAATGGCAAATGGCGTTACCTGAGCGAAGAAGAAATCACTGACATATTAGCGATGTGTGAAGGTTCGGTAAGCACTGAAGATGCGTCAAAGATAAATGCAAAAGGTCAGCGAATCCGTAAGGCAACCGATGCTAAGTTATTTGATAGCCGCGAGGAAAATGAAACCTCAACAGCGCGCCGCAATAAAACAGAGAACCGCACTCGCACGTACCGTGGTAATAATGCGGATGAATTTCGTCATGCCCCCAATTCAAAGCGTGGTCGTAGTTCGTCGAATAGTGAAAGCGGCGGCAATACCGAGAACTGGAAATCGAACTCTCGTTCAGAGCGCTCTAATTCAGATCGCAATCGTACAGACCGCAATAACAACGATCGTAGAAGCGGTAAACCGGCAAACCGCAGCCAAGATTCAAGCAGACCGAACCAACCTGCACCAAAGCGTGTTGGCGGAACACTAGGACTGAAAAAGTAGTCATCATTCATCCTAAATGTGCAAACCCATTTCAGAATGAACACTCTATATAGAAACGCCCACTAGGTTAGCCTAGTGGGCGTTTTTGTTGGTCATTCGATAATTTTATCGCTATGACGACAACCTATAAACATAGATCAGCAAACTGGCCGCGAGTCAGTAGTGCTAAGTCTTGTGGATCTAGCTCGATTTCCAAGCCCCTCTTCCCTGCACTCACACATATCGTTTCAAAATCTGTAGCACTGCAATGAACAAAAGTAGGCAATGCTTTTTTCTGCCCAAGTGGGCTGATTCCACCAACCACATAGCCTGTGGTTTTCTGTGCAATATCAGGATTAGCCATCTCTGCCTTTTTGCCTTTCGCCGCTTTTGCTGCAAGCTTTAGGTTTAGCTTTTGATCCACAGGGATAACCGCCACAGCCAAATCTTTAGCAACACCGTTCAAACAAAATAGCAACGTTTTGAATACGCGTTTCGGGTCCTGACCAAGAGCTTCCACGGCTTCTAATCCATAATTAGTATTATTCGCATCATGATGATATTGATGCACGCTATGAGCGATTTTATTTTTCTTGGCAAGATTAATAGCAGGAGTCATAACAAGTCCAAACGATAAATAAAAACAAGCAGTATATAAACAACAAGCGACACCGAGGCGTCGCTTTAGTTAAATTTATCATAGTGCTGGAGTCAATCTAATTCAGCACCTAGTAACTAAATTTATTGGAGTCAATTACTTGTAAACTATTTGACCAGACGGTGCGTAGTTGTTCACGTCAACCGGGCTGTTTGCTTCTAGGTACTCTTTTAGTACTTCAGCATCAACAAAACCAGTGTTTACGTAACCTGGGTGGTCAGACAATTTAGGATAGCCATCACCACCAGCAGCGTTAAAGCTTGGTATTGTGAAACGATATGTCTCGTCCAAGCGAAGCTGTTTACCACCGATGAAGACATTCGATACTGCACCATCTTCTACAGTCATAGAGATGCCAGCAAACTGAGCGTAAGCACCAGAATCGATTGGTTTAGTCGCCACTACATTTAGGTAATCAAGTACTTCTTTACCCGTCATATCTGTGTAAGTCAGAATGTTTGCAAATGGTTGTACTTTTAGCACGTCTTTGTAAGTTACATCGCCCACTTCAATTGAATCACGCACACCACCAGAGTTCATCACAGCAAAGTCTGCTTTTGCACGCTCCCTGTGAGAAGTCGCAATCAAACGACCTAGGTTAGTCTGTTGGAAACGAACGACGTTACGATCACCTTCAAGCTTGCCATTTGCCTCGGCTATCTTAACTTCTAGCTGAGCTTGACCTTGCTCTTGGAAAGGACGTAGGAATTCAAGTAGCTCTGGATCTTGGGCGATTTCATCTTGAATAAGAACTCGTTGCTTCTTACCATCAATCTTAACTTTCTTCTTAAGGTTAACTGGAACCAGATCGTAGTTCACCATTTCTAGCTCACCGTTACGAAATTCGTAATCAGCACGACCAACGTACTTACCCCACTCGTGAGCTTGAACGATGTAAGTACCGTTCTGTACGTCGGGTCTACACTCATCACCCGGTGTGAAGTTTTTCTTCGCAACGTTAGGGCCTTCCATACAAACAGGCTCTTGAGAATGACCGCCTACGATCATGTCGAGATCGCCTTCGTTGAGGTAACGAGCCAATGCTACGTCCCCAGGTGCATTAACACCACGTTGGCCATTTTCGTAGTGACCCATATGAGTGACAGCAAAAATCAGATCCGGACTTTCTGTTTCTTTCAATTCAGCGATTAACTTTTTCGCTTCTTCTTTAGGGTCACGGAAGTCGATGCCCGCGATAAACTCTGGATTCCCAATTTTCGCTGTGTCTTCAGTTGTTAGGCCGATAACTGCAATCTTAATGCCTTGCTTTTCAAACATCTCGTAAGCTTGGAACTTGCGTTCGCCAGTCGCTTTATCGTAGATGTTTGCAGAAAGCATTGGAAAGTTAGCCCAGTCGATCTGCTTTTGTAGTACGTCTAGTGAATTATCGAACTCGTGGTTACCCAATGCCATTGCATCGTAACCAATCTTGTTCATGCCTTTGAAATCAGGTTCTGCATCCTGAAGATCGGACTCTGGTACACCAGTATTGATGTCACCGCCAGAAAGAAGCAACACGCTACCACCTTCGGCTTCAACTTCAGCGCGAAGTTGATCAACCAGCGTTTTACGCGCAGACATGCCGTATTCGCCATATTTGTTCTGCCAGAAGCGACCATGATTGTCGTTAGTGTGAAGAATCGTTAGCTTGTAAGTTTCATCTTGGTTCCAATCTAGAGTAGATTGAGACGAACACCCAGCGAGAGTAGCTAAGATTGCAGCACTTAGTGCTGTCTTTAGAATAAGGCGTTGCTTCATTGTCATACCTTTGAACTTTTTAGGGGAATCCACTGCTTTTTATAATCTATTGCGACCCCTTTCTTGGAGTTCGAACAATAAGACTTCGACATGACTAATCTTAAATTAACATTCTCGATGTAACACGACGATTTCATATTTATGTCGAATTGGTCACGCATAGATTAATACTTAAGTGTAACAAATTTATGAGATTACACTCAAACTTCCCCTGCATCACAGGCAATCGTTTACTTAAAAAGTGTGATAAATATCAGTAATTTACTATAAATAAAATAAGCCTCATACTCATAAAACAAATCACCGAGTAATCACCTACATTGCTAATGCCAATTGTAGTAAATAACGGGTTACCCTAGCTGATAAAAAAACGCCCAGTTCAAAGAACTGGGCGTTTGCTTTTCCTCTTAATCTTAAATAACTATGCTGAGTTATTTAATATCAATGTGGTCGAACCCTTTAATAAGATCATCAAGCGCTTTCATCTGCTTCAAGAACGGCTCTAGTTTATCTAGAGGTAGAGCTGATGGACCGTCACAACGAGCTTGATCTGGGTTCGGGTGTGCTTCAATAAACAGACCAGCAATACCTGTAGCAAGACCCGCTTTCGCAAGCTCAACCGTTTGCTCACGACGACCACCAGATGCAGCTCCTGATGGGTCACGCATTTGAAGCGCGTGAGTCACGTCAAAGATGATTGGACTGCCGTTCGAAGACTTCTTCATGACACCGAAGCCAAGCATATCAACAACTAAGTTGTCATATCCCATGCAAGAACCACGTTCGCAAAGAATGATGTTGTCATTACCACACTCAGCAAACTTATCAACGATATTACCCACTTGATCTGGGCTCATGAACTGAGGTTTCTTCACGTTGATCACTGAACCTGTTTTCGCCATCGCTTCAACAAGGTCAGTTTGACGAGCTAGGAATGCTGGAAGCTGGATTACATCAACCACATCAGCGACAGGCTGAGCCTGTGCTTCGGTGTGGATATCAGTAATGATCTTCACGCCAAAGGTATCTTTCAGTTCTTGAAATATTTTAAGACCTTCTTCCATACCTGGACCACGGTATGAATGAACTGAGCTGCGGTTCGCTTTATCGAAAGACGCCTTAAATACATAAGGGATGCCCAGCTTCTCTGTTACTTTTACGTAGTGCTCACAAATCTGCATAGCGAGATCGCGAGACTCAAGAACATTCATGCCTGCAAATAGCGTAAATGGCTTATCATTAGCGATTGGCATATCGCCAATGTGGACTGTTTTCTGTTCCATCATATTCTCTCTAAATAATTATTAATTAGTGAACAACCACGGTCTTTTCGTTCATGACATTCACTTGAGATTTCAGTAATTCAGATGCAGGGTCATCTGGGCATTGGTCGATAAAATATTGATAATCTGTTGCGGCTACTTGATGACAGTCTAGCTGCTGATAAATAAACCCGCGATCACGGATTTCATACGGGTCATCCGGAACAAACGTCAAAGCAAGGTCTGTGCATTTCAATGCCAGCGTATAACGCTCTTCTCGTAGTAATGCACTCTTAAGTAACGCTAGCCATTTACCGATAATCGTTGGGTGATCAGCGACCTCTAAATGCTCTGCTTTCAACTTAGCGAGTGGCCCATCATGGCCAATCAACCAGGCTCGTAAGGTTTTTGCACCAACATATTCGCCATTGTAAGGATTAATATAGAGAGCAGCTTGGCCATACCAACTCACTTTAAGCAAAAACTGAGTTGGAAAAGAAACCCCCTCTACAGGGAAGCCTAGCTTTCGACCTAGAAAAAGAAAGATCGCGCCAAGACTCACTGGAATCCCCTTCTTTCTCTCAAGGACTTTGTCTATAAATGCGTTCTCCGAAGAGAAATACGCCTCTTTATCGCCAGCAAAGCCCCATTCAAAAAAGAATAGTCGAATAAAAGACTCAAATTTCTGCTGTTCGTCGGTTTCATGAACCAAAGCAAACTCAGCTTCTTTAAACAATCTTGCCAGTTCTTGCTCTGCCCAACTGTCTTGAGTTTCTGGGTTAATCGCTTTATTTAAGATCAATGCACCTTCAGCTAATTCTAGCTGGTCAAAGTCTTCATCAAAAAATTCGTACATAGATAGTTAACCGAAAATAAGGAGATAATTAACCGAAAAATGTTGGTGTCTTCGTCATTGCGATTTTGCCTGCCATTGCTAACCAGCCAAGCGCACCAAAGAAAGAGAACACTCTCAGTAGATTGTTTTTACCTAGCTTAAGCGCAAAGAAACCCAGTGCGATGTAAGCCATAACACAAGTTAGTTTTTCGGTTAACCATGGTGCTGCAGGTGTAAATGGAATAAAGCCAGTGATAAAAATCAAACCAATACCTGATAGCAGTAGCAACGAGTCATTGATATGAGGAAAACGCTGCAAGAAAGGATGCTTAAGCTTCGGAGAGTTAGCCATCATAAGAGCGAAACGAATCGAAAGCAGCAGTGCGCTTATCGCAATCGTTAGTAAGTGAAAATGTTTTAAACCTTCGTACATGGTATTCCTTTATATTTTTATATGTGCTTTCGTTAACACGAGCCACACAATACCCGTAAATGCTCTGTATTTCTGCGTTAAATGCATCACCGAGTGAAATGTATTGTCGAGTTAAAGGTATAAATTTAGCAACTTCATCATCTATTGCTCACAAGATGATTAACCGCAGCCGATGGACAGTCACTATCTATAAACAGTAACTACCGATGAACAGTAACGACCCAATGTCACTCGGTCATTACCACCGTAATCTTTCTCTGTGACAACCTCGAGATAACCGAGCGCCTGCATTATCTCACGCACCGCCAAACCTTGGTCGTAGCCGTGTTCAAATGCCAACCAGCCTTCATTTTCCAAAAAGCCACGTGCTTTTTCAGAAATGTATCGAATGTCAGCCAATCCTTTCTCTTCAGCGACTAACGCAGTCATTGGCTCAAAACGTACATCCCCTTGAGATAAATGAGGGTCATCTTTCTCAATATAAGGTGGGTTAGAGACAATTAAAGAGAACTTGGTATCGTTGCCATCAGAAGCTAGTTCACTTAAAGGCTCAAACCAACTGCCATGTAAAAACGTAGCGTTGGTGATGTTTAAGCGCTTCGCATTTTCTGTCGCAAGCTCTTGAGCTTCAGGGCGCAGATCAATACCCGTCACTGGTCTATTTGGCATTTCAGACGCTAACGCCAATGCAATTGCACCAGTACCAGTACCCAAATCTAGAATCGCACCTTGTTTGCCATAGGTTTTATCTAAAGCCACTTCAACCAAACGTTCAGTGTCTGGACGAGGGATTAAGGTAGAAGGAGAAACTTTTAACGGCAATGACCAAAACTCACGTTCACCAATAATATAAGCCACAGGCTCACCGGTTAAACGTCGTCTTAAAAGTGCATTGAATTCGGACTCTTGTTCTGAGGTAAGAAGCTTCTCAGGCCAAGTAAGCAAGTATGACCTTGGTTTGTCTAAAACGTGACAAAGCAGTACCGCGGCATCAATAGAGGGTGATGTGTTATCACCCTTTTGAAGCTGTACGATTGCTGATTTTAAAGCGCTTTCAACCGTATATGCTGACTGCATACTGATTAGTTGTGCTCAGAAAGTGCAGCAAGTTGGTCGGCTTGGTGTTCTTGAAGAACAGGATCAAGCAAGCTTTGCATATCGCCTTCAAGTACTTCGTTCAGACGGTAAATTGTCAAGTTGATGCGGTGATCAGAAACACGACCTTGTGGGTAGTTGTACGTACGAATACGATCACTACGGTCACCAGAACCTAGTAGGTTACGACGTGTGTCAGAAACAGCTGCAGCGCGGCGCTCTTCTTCAGCCTGAACGATACGAGCCGCAAGCACAGCCATCGCTTTCGCTTTGTTTTTATGCTGAGAGCGCTCGTCTTGACACTCTACGACTGTGCCCGTTGGTAAGTGAGTAATACGGATTGCTGAATCCGTGGTGTTAACGTGTTGACCACCCGCGCCAGAAGCACGGAAAGTATCAATTTTAAGATCGCCAGCTTTGATTTCTGGAAGATCAGCTTCTGGGATCTCAGGCATCACTGCGACCGTACATGCAGAAGTATGAACACGGCCTTGGGATTCAGTTTCAGGAACACGCTGCACACGGTGACCACCCGACTCGAATTTCATGGTACCGTAAACACTGTCGCCACTTATTTTGGCGATCATTTCTTTAAAGCCGCCCTGCTCTGAAACATTGCTGCTCATCACCTCGACACGCCAACCTTTTTTCTCGGCAAATTTAGAGTACATACGGAAAAGGTTACCCGCAAAGATACCCGCTTCATCACCCCCCGCACCTGCGCGGATTTCTAGGAAACAGTTACGCTCATCATTTGGGTCTTTTGGAATAAGAAGAATTTGCAGCTCATCAGTCAGACGTTCAATGTTCGCTTTCGCCTCTTTGATTTCTTCTTGCGCCATTTCGCGCATTTCTGCGTCATCTTCATTTGCCATCTCTTCAGCAGCTTCTAAATCTTCTTGAGCTTGCTGGTATGACTGGAAGCAAGCCGTCACTTCTTCAAGCTGAGAATACTCTCTTGAAAGTGCACGGAATTTGTCTTGATTCCCGATTACATCTGGATCACCAAGTAGATGTTGAACTTCTTCATAGCGTTCAACAAGTGTTTCAAGCTTTACTAGAATCGAGGCTTTCATAATGTCTTATCTTATTGGGGGTCTAATATTATTGAGGGTTTTCTAGGCCCAAACTCTGTCTAATGACCGTTAATTTTGCAGGTTCTCCTTGCTCTGCTGCACTTTGGAGTGCTCGCGTTGGAGCATGGATCAATTTGTTTGTGAGCTTATTACTGAGCTCAAGTAAAACTTTCTCGGGGTCACCGCCAGCAGCAAGTGATTGCAAACTCTTACTTAATAATTCTTCTCGTATTTCGTTGGCCGATTTACGGTAATCACGAATACTGTCAACTGCTTGCAATGAACGCATCCAACTCATGAATGCAGCACTTTCTTCGCTGACAATCGCTTCGGCTTGAATCGCTTCCACTTTACGTTGCTCAATATTACCATCAACAATCGACTGCAGATCATCCACTGAATATAGATACGCATCATTCAGTTCGCCTGCCTGAGATTCAACGTCACGAGGTACAGCAATATCAACCAACAACATTGGTTGGTGTTTTCTTGTTTTCAAAGCAGTTTCGACCATTCCCTTGCCTATGATAGGTAATGGGCTTGCTGTTGAGCTAATCACAATATCCGCTCTATGCAGATGGTCCGGAATCTCATTGAGGCTGATCACTTCAGCACCAAACTCTTCTGCTAGCCCTAAAGCACGTTCACGAGTTCGGTTCGCCACAATCATTTTGGTACAGCCATTCGCCGACAAGTGCTTAGCCACCAGTTCAATAGTTTCCCCCGCACCAACCAATAACACTGTTGATGCGGCAATCGATTCAAAAATCTGCTTGGCTAACGTACAGGCGGCGTAAGCAACAGAAACGGCACTACCGCCAATTTCAGTTTCCGTTCGAACTCGTTTCGCAACAGAGAAGGATTTCTGGAATAGCTTTTCCATTGAAGCATCAACAGATTGGTTCTCTCTTGAATCTGTATAAGCTTGCTTCACCTGACCTAAGATCTGCGGTTCACCTAACACCAAAGAGTCCAAACCACAGGCCACACGCATTAAATGTTTTATTGCAGCTTGCTCTTCATGGATATACAGGCTTGGCTTTAACTCTTCAGGGCTCACTTGATGGAACACTGATAACCAATCGATCAGCTTGTTTTTTGCCACGCCTTTAACGTCACAATACACTTCAGTTCGATTACAGGTAGAAAGTATGACACTTCCATTTACGTGTGCATTTGCGTTGAGTTGCTTAAGTGCCTCAGATAATTTATCTGGACCAAAAGCGACTTTTTCGCGCAATTCAACCGACGCAGTGTTGTGATTGATACCTACGGCAAGCAAAGACATGTATCAGAAGTTCTCGATCAGGGAATGGAAACAAGGGGCGAATTTTACTTGATGCATGGCTCTATTTAAAGAGCAAGCGGGATTTGTTTTCCTGAGTTCGTGAATTCAATGCTATAGTTGAAGCGTTTTTTAGATAAATTTGAACAAGTTGTGAGCAAATATGAGCAAGCTTCGTAAAATCACGTCTCTTCTTTTTATGACCATAATTATGGTGGGTTGCTCGTCTATGCCCGAACAGCCGACCAGCGTTGAATGGCAAACCCACCAAAACCGACTTCTACAGATAGAAAGCTACCAAGCCTCGGGCAAACTCGCCTACATATCGCCAGAGCAGCGCCAAAGCTTAAACTTCATTTGGAAACATTCACAAAATCAAAGTCAATTAAGACTCACGACGTTCCTCGGTCAAACCGTATTGAACCTGACCATAGATTCGTTGGGGGCCAAAGTCGTGACCTATGACGACCAAGTATTTACTCACGCAAGTGCGTCTGTATTGGTTGAGCAACTGACAGGTTTGCAGATCCCGATCGATCATCTGCCCCAATGGCTCCTTGGCATTCCAGATCAAGCCGATAGCTACCAACTCAATATCACAAACACACTTGAGTCTCTGTCGAAACAAGTCAACAGCCAGCTATGGACGTTAAATTTTGATCATTACCGAAATACAGAGAGGCCGAGTAAACAACTGTCGGATGAAGACAACGCAAATGTAGAGACCATCCCCCTCCCTACCCGATTATCGTTCGAGCAAGACGGTAACAAAATCAACATTGTAGTTTCGAAGTGGACACTAAAAAAATGATAACAACGCCAACGCACTGGCCTTCTCCGGCTAAACTGAATTTATTCCTTTATATCACTGGTCGACGTGACAATGGCTATCACGAACTTCAAACCTTGTTTCAATTTGTCGATTTTGGCGATGAACTGACGGTTACCGTAAATGAGAAAACGAACTCAATTACCATCACACCGGACATCCCAGGCGTTGCGACCGAAGACAACCTGATTTGGAAAGCGGCTACCGCCCTTCAACAATTTACATCGACCTCTTTCGGTGCCGATATCACGCTAAAGAAAGTGCTTCCTATGGGAGGTGGTATTGGTGGAGGCTCTTCAAATGCCGCAACCGTGTTGGTCGCGCTTAATTATCTATGGCAGCTAAATCTGTCTGATGATGAACTCGCAGAGATCGGATTGAAGCTAGGTGCTGACGTTCCTGTGTTCGTTAGAGGCCACGCAGCCTTTGCAGAAGGAGTTGGAGAACAGATTCAACTCGCTCATCCGGATGAAAAATGGTACCTCGTTGTTAAGCCTCAAGTGAGCATAGCGACTGTAGACATATTCACACATTCAGAATTAACTCGAAATACCCCAAAGCGAGCACTATCAACGCTTCTAGAGCAAGAATACGTAAACGATTGCGAAAAAATTGTGCGAATGCTGTACCCAGAGGTTGATAAGCAACTTTCATGGCTGCTACAATACGCGCCGTCGAGACTGACTGGTACTGGCTCGTGTGTTTTTGCTGAATTTAACAGCAAAAAAGAAGCCGAGTTGGTACTAGAAAAACTGCCTGACATAGTTTCCGCTTTCGTGGCGAAAGGACGAAACATTTCGCCTTTAAAAGAGACTTTGGCTGAGTACCAATCAGCCCACCCACAATCTATTTAAAACTGGACGCAACCCGAGGTTTCCACCGTGCCTGATATGAAGCTATTTGCTGGTAACGCAACACCTGAACTAGCCCAACGTATTGCTGATCGTCTATACATCTCTCTTGGAGATGCTACTGTAGACCGTTTTTCTGATGGCGAAGTCGCTGTACAAATCAATGAAAACGTTCGTGGTAGCGATGTATTCCTGATTCAATCAACTTGTGCACCAACCAATGACAACCTTATGGAGTTGGTGGTAATGATTGACGCAATGCGCCGTGCTTCTGCTGGCCGTATTACTGCTGTAATCCCTTACTTCGGTTATGCTCGTCAAGATCGTCGTGTACGTTCTGCTCGTGTACCTATTACTGCAAAAGTTGTTGCAGATTTCCTTTCTAACGTTGGTGTTGACCGCGTTCTTACTATTGACCTACACGCAGAGCAAATTCAAGGCTTCTTCGATGTACCAGTTGATAACATCTTCGGCACTCCAGTTCTTCTAGAAGACATGGCGAACCGAGGCCTAGAAAACCCAGTTGTGGTTTCTCCAGACCTTGGTGGTGTTGTACGTGCTCGTGCTACAGCTAAAGCGCTAGGTGATGTTGACATTGCTATCGTTGATAAGCGTCGCCCACGCGCTAACGTTTCTGAAGTAATGAACCTAATCGGTGATGTTGAGGGTCGCGACTGTGTAATCGTTGATGACATGATCGATACTGGTGGTACTTTATGTAAAGCAGCGGAAGCGCTTAAAGAACGCGGTGCTAAGCGTGTATTCGCTTACGCAACTCACGCCGTATTCTCTGGTACTGCTGCAGAAAACATCCGCAACTCAGTACTAGACCAAGTTATTGTTACTGACTCAATTAAGCTTTCTCCAGAAATGGCCGCGACAGGCAAAGTGACAGAACTAAGCCTTTCTCGCATGCTTGCTGAAGCAATTCGCCGTATCAGCAACGAAGAATCAATCTCAGCGATGTTCAACTAATTAGAGCCTCATAGTTTTTTTACAAAAGCTTTGTTTTAGAAACACGTTAGAGAAAGACATTAAGCACTTCATTTAATGAAGTGCTTTTTTTATGTCTGAGTGATATCGCACGACTATTTATCACAATCAGGAATAATCGTGTTGCTATCAGCTAGCTCGCACCTTTTTCATAAACTGTGATATCATACGGCGCTTTTTGAAATCCCAAGAGAGATCCATACCTTGAGCCAACAAATAAAACTTCTCGTTGGACTGGCTAATCCAGGTCCTGAATACGCCAAAACTCGCCACAATGCGGGTGCTTGGGTAGTTGAAGAATTAGCACGTGTACATAACGTGATACTAAAGAACGAACCAAAGTTCTTTGGCCTTACGGGTCGTATCATGGTTCATGGTGAAGATCTTCGTTTGCTGATCCCAACGACTTTTATGAACTTATCAGGCAAAGCAGTTGCAGCTCTGGCAAAGTTCTACCAAATTAAACCAGAAGAGATCATGGTAGCTCACGATGAGTTAGATCTCCCTCCTGGCATTGGAAAGTTTAAAAAAGGTGGTGGTCACGGCGGACACAACGGTCTAAAAGACATCATCAGCAAACAGGGTAACAATAAAGAATTCTATCGTCTTAGATTAGGCATTGGCCATCCAGGACACAAAGATAAAGTTGCAGGTTATGTATTAGGCAAAGCTCCACAAAAAGAGCAAGAGTGTATCGAGGCCGTCGTTGACGAATCGGTTCGCAGCCTAGACATCTTATTAAAAGATGGCCTACCAAAAGCACAAAATCGCTTACATACGTTCAAAGCAGAATAAGGTTTATATCATGGGTTTTAAATGTGGCATCGTTGGTCTACCAAACGTTGGTAAGTCAACTCTGTTTAACGCACTGACTAAAGCAGGCATCGAAGCAGCAAACTTTCCATTTTGTACGATCGAACCAAACACTGGTATCGTTCCGGTCCCAGATCTACGCTTAGATGCATTAGCAAAGATTGTTAATCCACAGAAGATCCTTCCAACAACAATGGAATTCGTAGATATCGCAGGCTTAGTTGCTGGCGCGTCTAAAGGTGAAGGCCTTGGCAACAAATTCCTTGCAAACATCCGCGAAACAGACGCTATCGGTCACGTTGTTCGCTGCTTTGAAAACGAAAACATCGTTCACGTTTCTGGTAAAGTATCTCCTATCGAAGATATCGAAGTGATCAATCTTGAACTTGCACTGGCTGACTTAGACAGCTGTGAGCGTGCAATTCAACGTAACGCTAAGAAAGCAAAAGGCGGTGACAAGGACGCTAAATTCGAGATCACTGTACTAGAAAAACTACTACCAGTTCTTACTGAAGGTGGCATGGCACGTACAGTTGAACTAGGAAAAGAAGAAGCGGCGGCTATCGGCTACCTAAACTTCCTAACGCTTAAGCCAACTATGTACATCGCAAACGTTGCGGAAGATGGTTTCGAAAACAATCCTTACCTAGACGCGGTTCGTGAATACGCAGAAAACGAAAACAACGTAGTTGTTGCTGTTTGTGCGGCTATCGAATCTGAACTTTCTGAACTTGACGACGAAGATCGCGAAGAATTCCTTGCAGACATGGGGATCGAAGAACCAGGCCTTAACCGAGTGATCCGCTCTGGTTACGAATTACTGACTCTTCAAACTTACTTCACTGCTGGTGTTAAAGAAGTTCGCGCTTGGACTATTCCTATTGGCGCAACGGCACCACAAGCTGCTGGTAAAATCCACACTGACTTCGAAAAAGGCTTCATCAGAGCTGAAGTTGTTGGTTTTGATCACTTTATCGAATTTAATGGTGAGAGCGGTGCAAAAGATGCAGGTAAATGGCGTCTTGAAGGCAAAGAATACATCGTTAAAGATGGTGACGTTGTTCACTTCCGTTTCAACGTATAATTACTGATTTTACATCAGATAAAGGCCAGTGAACTCACTGGCCTTTTTGTTTTCCCTCTGGTGAAATAGTCCTGTATCTGAAACCTAACTTCCTATATATATCGGCTTTTTTACCTGTTTTTTGCCGACAAATACGCCTCTTTGACTAAAAAGAAACCGAACAGATGTTTATTCGTGATTTATTCAAAAAAAAAGTTGACGGGTTTCACTCAACTCCGCATAATGCGCCCCGTTCACAGCGAAGCGGTAACGTCTCAAAATGAACAAAAATTTGGAAATGGCTACTTAGCTCAGTTGGTTAGAGCACATCACTCATAATGATGGGGTCGCAGGTTCAAATCCCGCAGTAGCCACCATTTCCTAAGCGCTCTATTTGTTATTAAACATATGTCTAGTAACAGTAAAGAGTTTTTAGGAAAGCAAAGCGGACGTGGCGGAATTGGTAGACGCACCAGATTTAGGTTCTGGCGCCGAGAGGTGTGAGAGTTCAAGTCTCTCCGTCCGCACCATATTAAGATATCTTAGATGATATCATTGTTGGGCTATCGCCAAGCGGTAAGGCACTGGCTTTTGATGCCAGCATTCCCTGGTTCGAATCCAGGTAGCCCAGCCACTATTTAAAGTGAAATTATCTTTAAAAAGATAATAGCATTGAAAGCGAGATTATATTATATTACTCCGCTCTCAGATGGCTACTTAGCTCAGTTGGTTAGAGCACATCACTCATAATGATGGGGTCGCAGGTTCAAATCCCGCAGTAGCCACCATTCTTTCTTTAAGAAAGAACACACAACGTTATATTGAATCACCAATGTCGATATAACTATACTCTTCGCTAGGCTATTTGCTTAGTTGAGAGAAAAGCTTTGCTGCGGTCGTGGCGGAATTGGTAGACGCACC
>NZ_JAPPTM010000089.1:0-452 GCF_027587105.1 Vibrio sp. RW | reverse complement strand
GCCACCGCGATGAAACTGGAGGTTTAGCGCCAAGGTGATGAATTAGCAATGAAACTACTGACTTTGAACACAAAAGTAAAACGGACAGCTCAGAAGTTAAGCCCAACCAACAAAACGCACTTGGCTAAGAAGCGACATACCACAAACAACCACGGTTTGAAGCACTTTAACTGGCAAAGGATTCGTTCGACTAACCTGACAACCAAATATGGCCAAGCCATTTGTTAATGAATTAGCCGCCAAGACAAAGAAAACGCACCAAAGAAACTAGCAACAATGTTAGAGCCAGTAAGTGACTAACATACCGAAAACATTTCCAATACAGTGCCACCGGAAAGTTCGTGAGATTGGAAAAGGAATAGGTGAATAGCTAGAACGTAGAACAAGGCTTTTAGACTACAAACGCTTTTCTGCTCCTTGCAAACTAACGCCGCGTTAAGTAGTGAGCAACG
>NZ_JAPPTM010000088.1:0-471 GCF_027587105.1 Vibrio sp. RW | reverse complement strand
ACGCCCAGTTAAGACTCGGTTTCCCTACGGCTCCCCTAAACGGTTAACCTTGCTACTAAAATTAAGTCGCTGACCCATTATACAAAAGGTACGCAGTCACACCACGAAGGTGCTCCTACTGCTTGTACGTACACGGTTTCAGGTTCTATTTCACTCCCCTCACAGGGGTTCTTTTCGCCTTTCCCTCACGGTACTGGTTCACTATCGGTCAGTCAGTAGTATTTAGCCTTGGAGGATGGTCCCCCCATATTCAGACAGGATATCACGTGTCCCGCCTTACTCGATTTCACTGATGATGATGTGTCGGTTACGGGGCTATCACCCTTTACTGCGCCACTTTCCAGAGGCTTCACCTGCATCATTAAAAGCTTAAGGGCTAATCCAATTTCGCTCGCCGCTACTTTCGGAATCTCGGTTGATTTCTCTTCCTCGGGGTACTTAGATGTTTCAGTTCCCCCGGTTTGCCTCCTG
>NZ_JAPPTM010000087.1:0-484 GCF_027587105.1 Vibrio sp. RW | reverse complement strand
ATTAAGGGGTGAACAACGCAAACCACCCAACCTAACCCATTGTGCCGTAAACACTAAAGCCGATTCAAACCAAAACTGCCAAGCGTTGTGAATCCCTCTTGAATGCTTTGTTAGTTGCCAAACCTAAAGCTTTGATTTGATGTTAATTGCCGCTTTGCCAACACTAGCTTTACGTGTTTTAAGAAACTCAAATCAGGCGCAGTTTCAAAGCGCCTGTCACTGAAACCACTTGGAACATAGAACGCCGTAGAAAACGGGCTAACAACACCAAAAAGCGCCTTGGGACAGACAATGTTACACAGCTAACTTTCAACATATAAATCGGTTTCTGAAACAGAAAAACCAAGCCGTACAAGAAACCAAAGCACGATTTTCACAAACCCAATTAGCTAGAAATTGAAATACGAAAACCTAGCCAAAAACACACGGACATTAGCCCTAAACATTCTGCTTTAGGTACGTTTTCCTCGTTGGCAACTAACGC
>NZ_JAPPTM010000086.1:0-524 GCF_027587105.1 Vibrio sp. RW | reverse complement strand
ACCCTAAGGTACGTAGCCGCAGCTTCGGTGTATAGCTTAGCCCCGTTACATCTTCCGCGCAGGCCGACTCGACCAGTGAGCTATTACGCTTTCTTTAAATGATGGCTGCTTCTAAGCCAACATCCTGGCTGTCTGAGCCTTCCCACATCGTTTCCCACTTAGCTATACTTTGGGACCTTAGCTGGCGGTCTGGGTTGTTTCCCTCTCCACGACGGACGTTAGCACCCGCCGTGTGTCTCCCGGATAGTACTTACTGGTATTCGGAGTTTGCAAAGGGTTGGTAAGTCGGGATGACCCCCTAGCCTTAACAGTGCTCTACCCCCAGTAGTATTCGTCCGAGGCGCTACCTAAATAGCTTTCGGGGAGAACCAGCTATCTCCAGGTTTGATTGGCCTTTCACCCCTAGCCACAAGTCATCCGCTAATTTTTCAACATTAGTCGGTTCGGTCCTCCAGTTGATGTTACTCAACCTTCAACCTGCCCATGGCTAGATCACCTGGTTTCGGGTCTAATCCTAGCAACTG
>NZ_JAPPTM010000085.1:0-525 GCF_027587105.1 Vibrio sp. RW | reverse complement strand
TTAGAATCGTTTAAACGCTTCTTAAATTGCTGATATAGCTCAGCCCGGTAGAGCGCACCCTTGGTAAGGGTGAGGTCCCCAGTTCGAGTCTGGGTATCAGCACCACTATTTAGTTGATTTGATTAGTCAAATTAACAACAGGATTTGTTTGACGACCATAGCATTGTGGACCCACCTGATTCCATGCCGAACTCAGTAGTGAAACACAATAGCGCCGATGGTAGTGTGGGGCTTCCCCATGTGAGAGTAGGACATCGTCAGACTTAATTTGCTTTATGCTGAATAGACACTGCGGAGTGGTAGTTCAGTTGGTTAGAATACCGGCCTGTCACGCCGGGGGTCGCGGGTTCGAGTCCCGTCCACTCCGCCACTTATTAAGAAGCCTCGCTAGAAATAGCGAGGCTTTTTTTATCTAAATAATGGTGTATTGCCTTTTGGTCAAGCAGCTGCCAGAAATCTATAATAGCTATCTAGGTAATACCAATTCCGTTAATTAGCTTATCAGTCTTAGCCAATCTCTAAAGT
>NZ_JAPPTM010000084.1:0-528 GCF_027587105.1 Vibrio sp. RW | reverse complement strand
CCACCCAACCTAAACCTTGCCACATTAAACACTAAAGCTGACCCAAACTGAAAATGCCGAGCGTTGGGAATCTGTCTTAAACGCTTTGTTAGTTTGCTTACATGATGAAGCCAAAGTTTAGCGCCAAGGTGCTGAATTAGTTATAAAACTACTGACTTTAAACGCCTATGTAAAACTGAAAACTACGGAACTCAAACCCAACCAACAAAACGAGCTTGGCTAAGAAGCGACATACGACAAACAACCACGGTTTGAAGCGCTTTAACTGGCAAAGGATTCGTTCGACCAACCTGACAACCAAATATGACCAAGCCATTTGTTTACTAATTAGCCGCCAAGACCAAGAAAACGCACCAACGAATTAGCAACAATGTTAAAGCCAGTAAGTGACTAACTCGCCGCAAACGCTTCCAATATAGTGCCACCGGAAGGTTCGTGAGATTGGAAAACGAACAGGTGAATAGCTAGAACGTAGAACAACGCTTTTAGACCACAAACGCTTTTCTGCCCTTTGCAAACTAACGCCGC
>NZ_JAPPTM010000083.1:0-592 GCF_027587105.1 Vibrio sp. RW | reverse complement strand
TTGCAAACTAACGCTAAGCTAAGTAGTGAGCAACGTAATATGAAGTCACCGCATAGCACCTTAAACACATAAATCAACGCATACTAAAAATGCCACGCGTTGCGAATCTGCCTTAAGCGCTTTGTTAGTTTGCCACCATGATGAAGCCAGATGTTTAGCGCCAAGGTGCTGAATTAGCTATGAAACTACTGGCTTTGAATACAAAAGTAAAACGGGCAGCTCAGAATTTAAATATAACCAACAAAACGCACTTGGCTAAGAAGCGACATACGACAAATGACTACGGTTTGAAGCGCTTTAAGTGGCAAAGGATTCGTTCGACTAACCTGACGACCAAATGTGACCAAGCCATTTGTTAACAAATTAGCTGCCAAGAAAAAGAAAACGCATCAAAGAACTAGCGATAATGTTAGAACCAGTAATTGACTCACTCACCGCAAACACTTCCAACATAGTGCCACCGGAAAGTTCGTGAGATTGGAAAGCGAACAGGTGAATAGCTAGAGCGTAGAACAAGGCTTTTAGACCATAAATGCTTTTCTGCCCTTTGCAAACTAACGCTAAGCTAAGTAGTGAGCAACGCAATACGAAG
>NZ_JAPPTM010000082.1:0-595 GCF_027587105.1 Vibrio sp. RW | reverse complement strand
ATATGTTACCGATCCGATTGATGCAAGCGCACTAAACGACGGCACACTCACCGCTACAGCCAGCGTGTCTGATGTGGCTGGCAATCCAATTTCAGCACAAGATTCAGTCGAACTTGATAACACCGCAGTTATTACAACTAGTATTGATAAAACAACCGACGGCGTGATTAATGGTAATGGCGAAAGCGCCGCCATGGTTATACGCGGCACAGTGACTGACGTTGAAGACGGCCAAACTGTTACTGTTATTATCAGTGATGGCACAAACCAAGTTGAAACCACGGCACTTGTACAAAACGGCGAATACGTCACCGATCCAATTGATGCAAGCGCACTAAACGATGGCACATTAACCGCCACTGCAAGTGTATCTGATATCGCGGGCAACCCTGTAAGCGCACAAGATAGCGTTGAGCTTGATAACACTGCCGCCATTACCACAAGCATTGATAAAACCGCCGACGGCGTGATTAACGGCAACGGCGAAAGCGCCGCCATGGTTGTGCGTGGCACGGTGAGCGATGTGGAAGACGGTCAAACTGTGACGGTGATCATCAGTGATGGCACAAACCAAGTTGAAACCACGGCACTTGTA
>NZ_JAPPTM010000081.1:0-625 GCF_027587105.1 Vibrio sp. RW | reverse complement strand
CCTGCCTATCAACGTCGTAGTCTACGACAACCCTTTAGGACACTTATAGTGCCAGGGAAAACTCATCTCAAGGCTCGCTTCGCGCTTAGATGCTTTCAGCGCTTATCGATTCCGAACGTAGCTACCGGGCAATGCCATTGGCATGACAACCCGAACACCAGAGGTTCGTCCACTCCGGTCCTCTCGTACTAGGAGCAGCCCCTTTCAATTTTCCAACGCCCACGGCAGATAGGGACCGAACTGTCTCACGACGTTCTAAACCCAGCTCGCGTACCACTTTAAATGGCGAACAGCCATACCCTTGGGACCGACTTCAGCCCCAGGATGTGATGAGCCGACATCGAGGTGCCAAACACCGCCGTCGATATGAACTCTTGGGCGGTATCAGCCTGTTATCCCCGGAGTACCTTTTATCCGTTGAGCGATGGCCCTTCCATTCAGAACCACCGGATCACTATGACCTGCTTTCGCACCTGCTCGAATTGTCATTCTCGCAGTCAAGCGGGCTTATGCCATTGCACTAACCACACGATGTCCAACCGTGTTTAGCCCACCTTCGTGCTCCTCCGTTACTCTTTGGGAGGAGACCGCCCCAGTCAAACTACCCACCAGGCACTGTCCGTAA
>NZ_JAPPTM010000080.1:0-660 GCF_027587105.1 Vibrio sp. RW | reverse complement strand
GCTGGCAAACAAGGATAAGGGTTGCGCTCGTTGCGGGACTTAACCCAACATTTCACAACACGAGCTGACGACAGCCATGCAGCACCTGTCTCAGAGCTCCCGAAGGCACTCCTGCGTCTCCGCTGGATTCTCTGGATGTCAAGAGTAGGTAAGGTTCTTCGCGTTGCATCGAATTAAACCACATGCTCCACCGCTTGTGCGGGCCCCCGTCAATTCATTTGAGTTTTAATCTTGCGACCGTACTCCCCAGGCGGTCTACTTAACGCGTTAGCTCCGAAAGCCACGGCTCAAGGCCACAACCTCCAAGTAGACATCGTTTACGGCGTGGACTACCAGGGTATCTAATCCTGTTTGCTCCCCACGCTTTCGCATCTGAGTGTCAGTATCTGTCCAGGGGGCCGCCTTCGCCACTGGTATTCCTTCAGATCTCTACGCATTTCACCGCTACACCTGAAATTCTACCCCCCTCTACAGTACTCTAGTTCACCAGTTTCAAATGCAGTTCCGAGGTTGAGCCCCGGGCTTTCACATCTGACTTAATGAACCACCTGCATGCGCTTTACGCCCAGTAATTCCGATTAACGCTCGCACCCTCCGTATTACCGCGGCTGCTGGCACGGAGTTAGCCGGTGCTTCTTCTGTTGCTAACGTCAAGAGATA